>JAFLUU010000057.1 GCA_022508585.1 Prevotellaceae bacterium
ACACTCGATACATGCAGGACTTCCTGCCACTCAGCGAGCAGGAGCATCGCATCGTGGAGCAGGCTGCCGACATCATCAAGGGAGCGATTGCCATTCCCTGCACGGCCTGCCACTACTGCACCGACGGCTGTCCGCAAAACATCGCCATTCCCGAGTATTTCAACCTCTACAATACTATCAAGCAGTTCGGGCGCGAGCAACAGTCGCTCAACACTTCTACCTATTACGGCGTGCTTAGCGCCAACCACGGCAAGGCGAGCGACTGCATCGAGTGCGGACAGTGCGAGGAGCACTGCCCACAGCATATTCGGATTGTCGATAGCCTAAAGTTGGTGGCCGAGACTTTTGAGTAGAGCGAGGTCTGAAGAATTTTGAAGTATAAATAAAGTGGTTTCTTCCAGCGAAGAAACCACTTTATCGTATATTGAATAAACCTCGATGCCCTTAGAATGTAACCTGCACGCCTGCCATAAAGGTGGCGCGAGGCATCGGGAAGCCTGCGTTGATTTCATATTTCTGGGCGAGGAGGTTCTCGCCGCGCAGCCAGAGCTTCAGCATTTTGGCAGGCTGATAGGCAACGGAGGCGTTGAGCATCGTGAAATTCTCCGTGCCACTATCCGTATCTGTATAGAGACCTGCCACCTGCATCACACCCATCGTGGCGCTCCACAGGCCGCAATGATATGTGGCGCCGAGATAACCTTTATATTCCGGAGCGGCTAATATATGGTTGTGCATGTGCAGCACGGAATGGTTGGTGTTCAAGGTCAAGCGGTCGCAGATGCGCCACGCAGCCTCGAGTTCCGCTCCGGTATTCTCGATTTTTCCGGTATTGACATTGCGCGGAGTGCCGTCTACTGGCTGCGTCTGTATCATGTTGTCGCCTTTTATGTAAAAAAGGTTGAGACCGTAGGTCAGGCGATGCTCCAACAGTCTGTGCCGCCAAGAGATTTCATACTGCACGAGGCGCTCCGGTTTCAACTCGTCGTTTGAAGGTGGATAGAGATACATTTCTCTCATAGAAGGATTGCGAAAACCTTTGCTGACGGTAGCTTTCAGTTCGCCGTCAGCAGCCGGACGCACCACAACGCCGCCTTGCGGCACCCATTCCGTGCCACTCACGTAGTGATGATCCACACGCGCTCCTGCATCAAGGGTCAACCATGAAGCGAGATCCTGTCTTAGCTGAGCATAAGCGGCTATTTCATTGCGATGAGAGTGCCCCGACTGCTTATTGGGAGTGTCAAGCACCTCGCCTGTGGCAATATCCGTATAATAGGCGCGACCGTAAATATTCTGGTAGTCCAAGCCTGCCGTTAAGCGACTGCCGCTCCAGAGGTCGGCACTCTGCCAGATGCTCACGCCGGTCAAAGCATCGCGGGAACGGAAGTAGCGCGTAGGCTCGACACTTATATTTTTTACGCCGTCGTTAATCTTATGGCGCCCGAAGCTATTATACACGCTGATAGCGCCCGAAGTGTTCTCGTAATGGTTCTCTATTGCCATAGTGGCAGCTCCGCGAGTAATCCACTGGCGAGAATGGTACAGAGGCTCGCTAACAAGGCCGGGATTAGAGGAGTTGAAATGCGTGAGATTGACATCTGTGTAAGCGCTCCAATGTTCTGTCATGTCGTAATTGAGCTTAACATAGCCGCCGTACTGCTCAAAGCCCATATTGGGGCGATGATTGTCCGTGCGGCTATAGTTTGCCGCCACGGTGTGGGAGTATCTTCCGCTGCGCACTTGATTTGCAGCCTCAGCCTGCACCGTACCATAGCTGCCTGCACCGACATTCACATTGTTCTCAACGCCGTCTGAGCGTTTCTGGCGCGTAACGATATTGATCACGCCTCCCATTGCGTTGCTGCCGTAAAGCAGTGAGGCAGGGCCGCGCAAAACCTCCACTCTGTCGGTCAACATAGTCTGCGCCGCGTCAGAAATGGAATGGCTGTAAATGCCTTGGTACTGCGGATGGCCGTCTATTAACACGAGGAGCTGTCCTGCTCCGCTGCTGAGACCGCGCATATTTAGTCCGCCGGCAGCATTTGTGCTGACAGCGTAGCCCATAACGCCGCGAGAGGTAAGAAATAGGCCGGGTACCTGCTCATTAAGCGTGGGAAGGATATTCAACCGTTGCTGCTCGACTAATTTCTCACGCCCCACGACACTCACCGTATAAGGCAGATGACGCTGATCCACAGCCACGCGACTTCCCGTAACCACAACATCTGAAAGTCGCTGCCCAACGCTGTCGGCAACCTCGTCGGCGCTGATAGTACTAACGCCTACGAGCATTGCTGCCAGCAGAAGACCTTTTCTCACAACACGACCCATAATTGTAATGATTTATTTGTCCAAACTTACGAACTTATATTTCTTACTGCCAAGCCCGATTTGTTCTGCGTAATCCACGATGTAAGTTCCGTGCTGGCGATTGATTCTTTCAATCAGCGGCTGATTATCATCTCCAGGGCTGGGCTTGTGATTAAAGACAAGGTCAAGACACGCTTGGTCAAGAGCTACAGGATCAGTGCTGGCGAGGATTCCCATATCCTTGAGCTTGGGTTCTGCAGGATTAGAGGAGCAATCGCAATCAACGCTCATGTTATTCATTACACTAATATAAATGATATTTCCTTCGCCGAACCAATTATGGACAGCCTGCGCGGCAGCAGCCATTGTCTCGAGGAAATAATCTTGCGCGGGCAGGTTTCCCCAAAGCTCACGCGGGCTTTTCACTTTGCCGGCAGTATGAATATAGCTCTTGCCGGCAGCAGAAGCGACGCCGATGCTGGCATTCTTCAATACGCCGCCGAAACCGCCCATCGCGTGTCCCTTGAAATGTGCGAGGTTAATCATAAAATTATAATTGCCTAAATGGTCTCCAACGATATCGTACTTAATATGCTTCTTGTCCTGCACAGGAATACGAATCTCGCCATATTCATCCATAAGGTCAACGGCAGCAATACTGTCGAAGCCGTGTTCGTGAACCACCTGCCAATGCTCTGCTGAGGTGGCGCGCCTACCTGCATAAGCCGCGTTGCACTCCACAATAGTGCCGTTGACTTTATCCACCAAGTCGCGAATAAGCGTAGGCTTGAGGTAATTGTGTCCACCAGCCTCGCCGGTGCTAATTTTAACGGCAACACGACCATGAGCCTTCACGCCGAGCGCTTCATAAATCTTGACAAGCGATTGCGGAGTTATTTCCTTGGTAAAATAAACCTTCGGTTGAGCAGAAGCAGTTACCACAGCAATTATCGCCAATGCGATGATGAAAAATTTTGTTGTTCTCATAAGATATAAATGTTTATGTTAGATTTTAATTATTATTCTCAAATCATTAAGAACTTTGGCTCTGGTCTATCCAATTTTGCATAGGCGGAATTTGCGCGTAGACATAGTAATACCAGAAGGTGCCGCGAAATGCAGAATCGTCAGCCTTGGCATTTCGTAACTCAGTAAATTGCCTAAACTGCTCATCGTAGTTTGTATCATAATGCAAGTCGGGCGAAAGAGCCATAGGCTGGAGATAATGAATCATCGCAGCCGCTTCAGCGTAAGCACGAGGGAGCGGATTATCTTTGTAAACATCTACAAAATCATTGAGCACGGTCTTAAAGAGTTCAAGTTGCTTAGTTAATAGCAGACCACAGAGCAAATAGTCGAGCGCAGCACGATTATTGCGGTCGTAGTCGAGGAAATGCGCCATCTCGGAGGTAAAAGCGTATGCCTTAGCAAAATTATTGGCACGCAAAGGGACACTATCGGTCTTAACCTCAGCTTGAGCAAGCTGCGCACGCAACTGTTTCGCA
Source organism: Prevotellaceae bacterium (assembly GCA_022508585.1). Lineage (GTDB taxonomy): Bacteria > Bacteroidota > Bacteroidia > Bacteroidales > Bacteroidaceae > UBA6382. The sequence goes on from JAFLUU010000057.1 coordinate 3,819, forward strand.
AGTTCGTCATTATTAGATGTGCGTTCAAGCAAGTAAATATACTTTTCTGCGAGCGGTTTGTCGCCCATCTTTACTGCATACTCGGCCATATGACGCAGCGACGCGGCACAAAATCCATTAGTCCGCGACGCCATTACTCCATATTGGAACGCCTGATGATAAGCCTCGTCGATAAAGCCCAATTCACGATAAAAAATGCGACATAAATCGCGATTGACAGGAGTATCATGCAAACGTGGGCAAAAAACCTCGGGACTATTGATCGGATAAAGGAACAGATTATCAGCCAAAGTGCCGAGCCGAGCCTCTGCCAGCAAAGCAAACTGCAGATAAAGGTTGTTTTCGATTGCACCTTTGCCGTTGATCTCACTAAGCAACTCCTGCCATTCTCCACGCTCTGCAAGACTGCTAAAATGATAGACCTCCTCTGACTGACGCGACTGTTCATTACCTGTAATATGCAAATAAAGGTATACCGCAGCCACAACACTGGCCACAATCGTAAGAATAAATTGCCAAAGAGTCTTGACTTTGCAAGGAATATACATTGCTGCCAGCGGAGCAATCAGCAACAGTAGCATAATCCACTCATCGCCGACACAATCAGCCATATACCACCATCGCATATCGAGCGCAATGAAACCAAGCGTAATGGAAGACCACTTAACAAAGATAATAGTAATCGCTATCCACATCAACGGCAGCACAATATTAACAATAGCCAACCATTTGCAGCTAACGTGCGACTTAATAGGCATCTGCAAAAGCGTCATAAGCACGAAAAGGCACACAGCAATGGGAAAAGCTAAAATCCACACACTTAGCAAGCCCGTAATCACAATAACCAGAGAAGTAAGCCAATGGCGGCATTTACGACAAACGACACCAAATGCTATAAGTGCGACAAAAAAGAAAATAGCCTGCATCACCATAGACGGACAATGCGGCGAAATGCAGCTAATACCTACCGCAGGTACAAGAGCACTAATAGCCCATCCCTTACGCCCCCAGGCAAAAGGCAAAAAAGCCGCAAATAAAGTCATAAGGCTAAGCAAAATAGCCTCTATAGCGATGCCAATTGACGGATTCTTGCAAAACTGAAGCAACCAATCGTTAACCAAAGTGGTAATGCCGGGATAAGTGGCCAATTTCTGCACAACAAACTCCGGAGTCCACACAAAAAAGTTGAGAGCCTCCATCATACGCTCCATTTCGGGGAACGCTGACAGGCCTAACCACAATGCCACACCGATAATTAGAGCCAGCACTACAGGTAACCACAACGGCAACATTCCCTTAGCTTTTTGCGCAGATAGCGCAGACGTCTGCCGCGCGTCTTTTATCGCAGTAATCTCACTATTGCGACGTCTTATATTATTTCGTCTCTTACTCATATATTAAAACTCAAACCAATTTAAGTCTAAACCTTGACTTAATTCATCTTAAACAACTCTGCAATTTCATCAGCATCGAACAAAACTTGAGATTTGATGAACTCCGGAATATTATAACTATACAACCGTTGCACATTATGCTCGGGATCACGCTGCGGCAACAACATTGGCTTAGAAAAGCGCTTTCCGTCCCAGTGAGAGAGGAACAATCGCGTATAACTGCCGTCTATACGTTTGCTACTCAGCACAACCCAGCGTCCATTACTGCTCCAAGAGTGATAACTTTCCACATCAGGACTATTTATATCGTCCGCGTTAAGCATTACAGCCTCCCCTATGCTCTCTTTCGTCGTGTCGAGTTTAGAAAGGTCCATTAGTTTTAAGTCCGCCTCCTTGTGATGGATTGGAAATGTGCCGCAGTCGGCCAAAGTGAAGAGTAATAGACGTCCATCAGGCGAAATGCGGGGAAAAGACGCGCTCCCACCCTGTCGCGACGCGCTATAAACGGTATCTATCTTCTCGCCGAGTTGCCCTGTCTCGCTGTCGAATGGCACACGCACGATGCTATAGCGCAGTTGGTCGTACTGCGCAGGCATTTTCACCGCCTTGGCCGTACAGAAGTAGAGCCATTGTCCGTCAGGTGAGAAAGCAGGGAATGTTTCCCAGTTGAGACTATCTGTAAAACGCTCGTCAAGCAGTACATTCTTGTTTTTGGAGTCATAAATCATCAGATCAGACCCCTGATCATAGACCTCTATTTTATCTCGCGAGTGGGCGTAAAACGATTGGCGCGTCTTGTTACTTGAGAAGACGACAAAGCGACCTTCAGGGTGCCACATCGGATATGTACCACTCATCTGTTCTCCCATACTCTCGAGGGCAATTTTGTCAATCACACCATTTTGGTAAACAACTGTGCCTCCGCCAATTCCACGAGAGTGAAAAAGCATCCCTTTATCAGCATCATATTGCGCAAACGAGTGGCAATTCACACAACCCTTGTTGTTCTGATCATTGGTTATTATAGCGCGTTCGTCAAAGCTCTCGAGGTCGCGTTCATAGATACCCATGCGGCACCAAGTCTCGTAGCCGGGCGGTATAAGGCGGTAAGCCACCCACGGATCCACATCGTCCTCGCTCACAAAGATGTCAAACGGGTCATAACTCACTCCCCCCTCATCTTGATCAGTCCATGCACTCACACTTACGCTAATCCTCCCGTCCGATTTTAGCGCAGCAGCCTGCAGAGTACGCCAATCATCGACAGCGATGTCTACGTAACGATCGCCAATAACTACCAGCTCCTCATTACCGGCATTCAGCACCGCCTGTATAGTCCTTGCACCGGCAATTTCAAAGTTCGGCGGCGCAATATTTCGCGGCACGGTTATACCAATGTAGTCCGGAAATATCGGCGGTAGCGTATCTGCGTGACGCACTGCCTCTCTCCTGCCAACGCAGCCCGACAAAGCCATAACCACCACCGTAAACAACAAAAGTTTTATCGTTCTCATCGCTCGTGAACCAAATATTTATTTGCGAAATTACGCATTTTTAGTCGCAAACGACCTACAACGCGACAAAATAATCGCTATCGCGACACGCAGTTTCCACAATCTTCGGGTTAAAATAGACGCGCCAGCTGATACCCCGAAGCAACCAAAATCAAACCGCCAACAATGCTTAGCAAAATATACGCGAACAACAGCCAATAGTTATGATGTTCTATCAAAAGTAAACCTTCGTTGGCAAAAGTTGAGAAGGTCGTGAAACCGCCGCAAAAGCCTGTCGTAAGCAACAGCACCAATTCTCGAGGGATAGTTGTATGCTTTATTACCAGACCATAAACAAATCCTATCAATAAACACCCAACAAGATTTACCAGTAGTGTAGGCAGAGGAAAATGCCCTGCATCGGTTTTCAACGCATTGCTGATAAGATAGCGCAATGCACCGCCGAAAAAACTACCAACACCAACAGCCAAAAGAAAGCGTAACATTTATTTATAATTATTTAACAAGGTATATCTACAAAGCACATAATGCCTCCGAAACTAATCGAATGCGAAATTAACATTTTTCACGCACTACAACACAACAATGGTGCATTGTTTTTCCTTTTAGGCTTACTTATTATCTAAAACGGAAAATATTTGTAACTTTGCATACCAAAATATGCAGCTCAATTTGCGTATTATAGAAAAAAGCAATATCTTTGTGTGAGTTTCAATATAATGATTGACATGACAGATATAAATAGACAAAAATTAATCCTTGTTGAAAAGAAAAAAACGGGGAAATGGTTAGCAGAGCAATTGGGGAAAGATCCTTCAAGCATATCAAAATGGTGTACTAATGTCTCGCAGCCAGATTTAACTACATTAACTAAGAATGCAGATTTACTACACATTGATAGACTTGATAGACGGGAATTGATACACAAGAGTTTGTAGGAACAGATGATAAATACATTAAAAAATTATATAACAACTGATAATATATCACCTTTGTTTCTTCAGGGTGATTCATTAAGTGTGCTTAAAACATTTCCAAGCAACTCTATAGACTGCTGTATTACTAGTCCACCTTATTGGAGAAAAAGACAATATGAGAACGGCGGTATAGGGCTGGAAGATACTCCGACAGAATACATAAATAGTTTATTGGAGATTGTAAATGAGGTTCAGCGTGTTTTAAAACCTACAGGAGCATTTTGGCTGAATATCGGGGATTCATATCACAACAAATCACTGCAAGGCATCCCGTGGAGAGTCGCTCTAAAAATGATTGATCGAGGGTGGATTCTTCGTAATGATATTATTTGGAACAAACATAAAGGAGGCATGAGTCCTAACAAGGACCGTTTTTCCTCTATTTTTGAGAATTTTTTCTTTTTTGTAAAAAACGAGAAATATTTTTTTGATGCAGATGCTATTCGCTCTAAACCGCGTCAATCAATCATAAAAAATGGAGCAGTTGTATCTGCAACTGGCGTTAGCGGCATAAAATATAGACGACAGATAGAATTATCAACAAGCTTATCAATCGAAGAAAAGCAAAATGCTCTATGTGAATTAGATGCTGTATTGAATCGCATCAAAACGGGTGAGTTGTCTGATTTTAGAATGATTATACGGAATGAACAACGCACTACTCATTCAGATTCTACAAAGGTATCTGGAAGAGCAAAAGAATTAATGGATAAAGGATTTTATTTCCTATTTTATAATCCCAAAGGGACAATGCCCAATGATGTATGGGATATTATCCCGGAAGATTGCCAGCATCGAAAAATGCATTTTGCGCCGTATCCAGAAGAGCTATGCATTATCCCCATTAAGGCAACCTGCCCACAAAATGGGATTGTTTTAGATCCATTTAGTGGAACTGGAACTACAATGAAAGTCTCCTATGAACTTAATCGAAAATCAGTTGGTATTGATTTATCCTACGAATACATCAAATTAGCACAACAGAGAATATGTCAAGAGTCAAAGAGTTATTTACGGTTTCAGTAGAGAACAAAAATATTGATTGGAATGCATTGGTGCAACAACAACAATGCAATTATTCCCAAAAGAAATGTTTTAAGGTAAGAAAAAGCCAGGCAGACATTTCGATTGGCACTTGTGTGGTTGAATATGGCAAAGATAATAGGGATATTATCATATGTCCACATAGACTATTAGAGCGCAAGCAAATTTTTGTTGATTGTTTACACCTGCTAACCTCTCATATTCCTGGTAATGAATTGCATATTGTTCCAGAAGTATCAATACCGGGAGGCAGTGTCGACTATTTTCTTGTCTCGACAGATGCAGATAGAAATGTCACAGATTTTGTAGGCATAGAACTCCAAACGATGGATACTACTGGAACAGTGTGGCCAGAAAGAGAAAAAACATTAAAAGAATTGGGCCTTAAAAATTCCATAGAGCAATCAGACAAATCATATGGAATAAATTGGAAAATGACCGCTAAGACAATTCTGGTACAACTACATCATAAAATTAATACATTCGAGAATCTAAACAAGCATTTTGTATTAGTCATCCAAGATTGTCTGTTAGAGTATATAAAAAGCGAGTTCTCATTTGATCATATTTCTCTGCATCCATTAATTGGCGACTCAATGCATTTTCATTCGTATGCATTAAAGAAAGAGTATGATAATTATAAATTAGTATTGGCTGGGAGATATAGCACCAAGAGCGATGGTATTTCAAAATTATTGGGATTGAATGCAAATTCTAATGTAGAATTTGATGAGATCGCAAAGCTGCTAAAATCTAAAATATCAGACTCTACAGTCTTCTCTATTGTTTAATTATAACACACGACAAATATGAGCCAACAGGTTGAACATATCAAAATTGAAGATTTGGTATTGTGGACTGAAAATCCTCGAGATCCAATTGATGAGAACGCGTCTGATCAAGATATTGTCAATAAAGCACTCCTTGATAAAAACGCAAAATGGGCATTAAAGAAATTGTCCAAAGAAATGGGAAGTTATTATGACTTTAGCGAATTGCCAACCGTTGTATATGTATCAGGCAGACCTATTGTATACGATGGTAATAGGCGTATAATTCTTGCTAAAATCAAACACAATCTTGTCTCGATTGGAAATCATCAAATTGAGACGCCTGAAGTTCCAGAGGTCATTCCTTGTAATGTTTGCTCTGAGTCAATCGCATTACAAAATGTTTATAGAAAGCATGCAGAATCAGGTTCATGGGATCCATTAGAACGAGATATATTTTTACACAAATTTATGGGAGAGAAGAAAAGTTCTTTCCTTCTCTTCGATGAGAATACAAATGGTTTTATTAGTTCTCATCCAGTATTGAATCAAGGTTTTGTCAAAAAAGAGATTTTAAATGATAAGGGATTGTCAGAACTTGGTTTCTCCTTTGACAAAGAACAAATGCTTACATTGCATAGTAAAGAAGAATTGGTAATTGTTTTGCAAGATCTCTTACTGAAAGTGACAGAAAAAAAAATCTCAACACGAACAAATCGTGGCGAAATTTTAAATGTCCTTGATGTCAGAACTCGAGAAATAATAGAGCAAAACAAAGACCAAGAGTATCGCATTGTGGACGATTTTTGTGATAATAGTAACGATGCGGATGTAGGAGTTGCTGAGTCTTCTCAACAATCTGTACAAAGGAGAACCCGCCGTGTCAAATCAACAGCAATGCAATTATTTGGTGGTCCGTTATATTTAAAAGCCGGTGATATTAATAATTTGTACCGAGATATATGTGAAATATACGATTATTACGAGTCGAATAAAACGCGCTTTACCGATTCATTCTTCCCCATTGTTAGAATGTCAATGAGGCTGTTGTGCGAATCTGCTTCTAATGATATGGATCTCCCAAAAATAGATGATTATATTGATAAATATTGCAGCAAAGCAAAAACTAGTATGTCACAAGATGTGAAAACTTTTTTATCTAACCAAAATGTTTCACAGCAAACCATAGTTCAGTTATTACATACTGGCGCGCACAATTATTCAGCATCGAAATCGTATGATCAGACATTAGCTGTATCAATCCTATTAGGAGCAATATTATCTTTGTCACATGGAAAAAAGTAAATATTATTCACCTCTACGCTATCCGGGAGGGAAAAGCTGTATATTTCCATTTATGTCCAAATTCTTTTATGAGAATGGATTGATAGGTATTGCATATGCAGAACCATATGCCGGCGGAGCTGGTTTAGCATTAAGGCTACTAATGGAAGAGTATGTGGACCATATTTATATAAACGATTTAGACCCATCTATTTATGCGTTTTGGGACACAATTTTGAAATACCCTAATGATTTTTGCGAATGGATAAATAGTGTAGAGGTGACTACTGATAATTGGAGGAAATATAAGAATCTTCAAAGCAATTATAAAACGATTAGTAGTTTTGAATTAGCTCAATCTACTTTTTTCCTGAATAGGACAAATGTCTCTGGGGTTATAAAAGGTGGCATTATCGGAGGAATCAACCAGACAGGTAAATATAAAATAGATGTTCGATTCAATAAAGAAGATTTAATAAAAAAGATACAAAGAATAGCTAGTTTTTCAGGCAGGATAATGGTTTCTAATTTTGATGGTGCTGAATTCTTAAAAAAATTGAATCGGAAAAAAGAAGATATTTTTATCTATCTGGATCCTCCATATTTTCAAAAAGGATCGGATCTATATATGAACTACTTTAAGGAGAAAGATCATCAAATGTTAAGGGATGCAGTGAATAAGATAAATAAACATTGGCTCATCTCATACGATAATAGTGATTTTATCCTAAGTCTTTATACAGAATATCGCAAGGTCATTTACCAACTATCCCAATGTGCTTCTAATAGGACGGGGGATGAGGTTCTTATATTCGATAATTCACATAGTTTTGAAGATTCGTTAAATATGCTTAAACAGCCTATAGTATTAGGCAGTTCAGTTCGCGCAAAAACAGTATAACATTATGAAAATAAACAAGATCATTATTGATCATTTTAGAGGATTTGATGCTTAATCCTTTACATTTGATTCCAAGATAAATGTTGTGCTTGGCGATAATACACCAGGAAAAACGACATTGCTTCAAGCTATACAAATTGCCCTTGGTGCGTTCCTTCAAGAAATGAGTTTTCTTCCGGCAGGAACTGGATATAGTAGGATTTTCCGTCCGACAGATCAAGTTAAAATATATATTGAATCCAGCAAAGGATTTATACCTAGCGGAAAAACCACGCATAACGGTAGATGCAGAATGTGTTGTTGGAAAATATAATAAATACACCAAACAATTGGATTTCTCAACGCGACCTGTGCAATAGCGAAGAACAGGTAACAAAAATTCAAAAGCTAACACAATCCAATTAATGGATTTTGTTTCTAAGATGGAATCAAAGAGAAGAAACGTTGATATAGCGAGGACAAATTCTCTTTTTCCTTTTTTCTGTCATTTGGAGCGACTCGCCTAGAAAAGAACTATAAAGGAGCAGAAAAGACAAAACAGAGAAAAACACATGAGGCAAAAGCCTATAAAGAACAAGTCGATTTTAAAGGAGCTTTTGATTGGATATATCTATATGATAAAAGTTTCAGTAAGGGAGGGGAATTTGTTGATACAGACAAGGCATTTATGAATGCTATATGATTGATACGCAAATCGTTGGACTATAATAAAAAAGAATCTTTTGGCAGACTTTTTTCACTTATTTTTGCCGTCGATGCCTTCAGATTTCGTCTTTCCGCAGTCGGAAAAGGTTGAAAATATGCGCTTTTCGCCGTTCTGCCGTTCCCGAAGACCGGTTACGGATTGGTTACGCAG
>JAFLUU010000058.1 GCA_022508585.1 Prevotellaceae bacterium
TCACGACATTTCTACGCGCGCCGAGGCCCAAAAATCGCACGCGGAGGCCTTTTCTGTGAATTTTGAGGCCCTTTTGTACAAATTTGAGGGGATATTGCCGCTACGCTCTCGACTTTGCTGTCCGCTACTGCGCCTTTCGGCGCGATGAAACGGCTTCGACTCGCGACACCTAAGGGGTTGATTGCAATTATTTTGTGATAAAATTTGGTGGTTAGGCAGAAAACTATTACTTTTGCACCATATTCTACAAGGGGGTATAGCTCAGCTGGCTAGAGCGCTTGCATGGCATGCAAGAGGTCATGGGTTCGAATCCCATTATCTCCACAAAATTCTTGTTTATAGTATCTGTATTATTAAAAGCAGAACTTATTTATCACATTGCCACGACATAAATAATGTCGTGGTTTTTATTTTGCACTGCCGTCTCTTTGTTTGAGGGCGTTGCGGCGCGTTTTCGCAGGGCGAAATGATGTATTCACGGCCTTGCGTGCACCAAAGGCAAGGGGCATTTAGGCTGCAGTACTACTTTTTTGGAAAAAAGTGGCTCTATTTGTGGCCTGCGAAAGGGAAATTTGTTGTAACTTTGTTTCCCAAAATTCAATAGGTAGCTCCGAGGCTGTTTCGTCCGCCTCCGGACTATAAACAATAGCATCGCGATGATGCTGCAAACAACTTTTTCATCATGGCAGACACAAAGCAGATTAAAACCGCGCTTATCTCGGTTTTTCACAAGGATGGTCTGGAGAGCATCCTTCAGAAGCTGAACGCTGACGGCGTGCAGTTCCTCTCCACCGGCGGCACGCAGAGTTTCATAGAGAGCCTTGGCTACAAATGCGACAAGGTGGAGGATCTTACTTCCTATCCCTCCATCTTGGGTGGCCGCGTCAAGACGCTTCACCCCAAGGTGTTCGGCGGTATCTTAGGTCGCCGCGAGCTTGAGGGAGATCGCAAGCAGATGGCGCAATACGAGATACCTGAAATAGACCTCGTGATAGTGGATCTCTATCCTTTTGAGGAGACGGTAAAGAGTGGCGCCAGCGAGGCTGACATTATAGAGAAGATTGACATAGGCGGCATCTCGCTTATCCGCGCTGCTGCCAAGAATTTCAACGACGTGGTGATTGTGCCGAGCAAGGCGGAGTATCAGATACTCGATGACATACTGACCCGAAACGGCGCCAAGACCACTCTGGCCGAGCGCCGCCTGCTGGCTGAACGCGCCTTCGGCGTTAGCAGCAGCTACGACACGGCTATTCACAATTATTTCGCGAAATAAAGAATATGGGATTTTTTTCTTTTACCCAAGAGCTGGCCATGGACCTCGGCACGGCTAACACCATTATCCTGCACGACGGCAAAATTGTGGTGGACGAGCCATCAGTGGTAGCGCTCGACCGCTTGTCGAACAAGACTCTCGCTGTAGGCAGCAAGGCCAAGCTGATGTATGAAAAGCATAATGACAAAATACGCGTGATCCGCCCGCTGAAGGACGGTGTGATTGCCGACTTCTACGCCTGCGAGCAGATGATGCGCGGCTTGATCCGCATGGTGCGCAGCGGCAGCAGGTTTTTCTCCCCCTCGCTGAGGATGGTGATCGGTGTGCCCAGCGGTGCTACCGAGGTGGAGCTCCGTGCAGTGCGCGACTCGGCTGAACATGCCGGTGGTCGCGACGTCTTCCTCATCTTCGAGCCGATGGCCTCGGCTCTTGGCGTCGGTATCGACGTGGAGGCGCCGGAAGGCAACATGGTGGTGGACATCGGTGGCGGCACGACCGAGATTGCGGTTATTTCGCTGGCGGGTATCGTGGTCAACAAGTCGATAAAGATGGCCGGCGACGTGTTTACCAACAACATTCAGGAGTATATGAGCCGTCAGCACAACGTTAAAGTCAGCGAGCGCATGGCTGAGCGCATCAAGATCCATGTAGGTGCGGCTCTGACCGACCTTGGCGAAGAGGCTCCCGAGGAATATTTGGTGCATGGCCCCAATCGTATCACGGCGTTGCCCATGGAGGTCAAAGTGTGCTATCAAGAGATCGCCCACTGCCTCGATAAGTCGATTGCCGAGATTGAGACTGCCGTGCTCAAGGCCTTGGAGGAGACTCCGCCCGAGCTCTACGCCGACATCGTGAAGAATGGTATCTATCTCACGGGTGGCGGCGCACTGCTACGCGGCCTTAGCAAACGTCTGACCGACAGACTGAACATTCAGTTCCACGTTGCCGAAGACCCGCTGCACTGCGTGGCTCGCGGCACGGGCATTGCGCTCAAAAACTGCGACCATTTCTCATTCTTGATGAGGTAAAACGGCATCGATGCGCAGACCGTGAGCTGCGAGATGCCGAGTGCGCACTCCGCGCTTGGCTATGCTCAAGGGCTCTGCGCTCGTTCGTAAAAATTGTAGAGTGCTGTGGCTGCGCTGCTTGAGTTTCTAAAAAAATACAACTACTGGTTCATCTTCATCATGCTGGAGGTGGCCAGTTTTGTCTTACTTTTTAGGTTCAACAGCTACCAAAAGAGCGTCTGGTTCACGCAATCCAACAGTGTGGCGGCTAAGGTGAACAAGGTGTACACCGATGCGGAGGCTTTTGTGCATCTGGACGAGGTCAACCGCAAGCTGACAGCTCAAAACAGCGTGCTGCAGATGCAGGTCAACGACCTTCGCGAACGGCTGAAGGACTCTACCTCGGTGCTCGGCATCAATGATCGCCATATCCTCGACACCTTGAGCGGCTACAAGATTATCGGAGCAAGGGTGGTGTCGGCTTCTATCGTCAAGGACGAAAACCTTATCGTCATTGACAAAGGTGAGGCCGACGGCGTGAAGCCGGAAATGGGCGTTGTGGGCGGAGGAGGCGTGGTCGGCATCATTAGTGCAGTCAACGACCACTATTCAATGGTGCTGCCTATCATTAACCGCAACTCGCGCATCAGTTGCCGCATACGCCACAGCGGTTACTACGGCTCGCTCACTTGGAACGGCGGCAGCGTCTACTATGCAAACCTCGTTGGGGTGCCGCAATACGCACGCGCCAAGGTGGGCGACGCTATCGAGACCAGCGGCTACTCTGCGGTCTTCCCTCCGGGACTTTTCGTAGGCAGAGTGAGCGCTGTGAAGGCTGCTCCCGACGGTATGTCGCAGCAATTAGTCGTCAACCTCGGCACTAACTTCGGCAATCTGCGCGATGTGAGCGTTTTTGAAAATCTTCATCGGCAGGAGATACTTGATCTCTTTGACCGGAACGACTCTATAAGCGCCCGCGCTAACATTTGAATATCGCCCGACAATGATACACACGCACATCAGACGAATTGGCTTGCTGTTATTGCTATTGGCGATGCAGGTGTTGATATTCAATCATGTACACATACTCGGCTATGCTACGCCGATGATATGTGTTTATTTTATCTTGACACTGCCGCTGAGCACGTCGCGGTGTGCTAAACTGCTATGGGGGTTCGGCATCGGATTGGTGCAGGATATGTTTGCCAACACGCCGGGTATGATGGCTGCTACGCTGACTCTTATAGCTTTTATGCAGCCACGATTGCTCACGCTGCTCGGTGGTATCGACAAGGACGACGAACAGGAGGACGACATCGCTCCTTCTATCGCCAAGCTCGGCGCACTACCTTTTCTGCGCTACGCTTTTGTCGGCGTGTTGCTGCAATGCTTATTTTTCTACCTGTTAGAAGTCTTTTCGATCTTCGATATTTCCAACACGCTAATCAATATCGGCGGCAGTACAGCTTTTTCACTGCTTATAATCTGGTTTATCGACAGCATTCGCAGCAATTTCGTACATCGCTAACGAGTGTTGCAGAAGTTTCCTCGCGTTCCGGTTATGAGAAACTTTGATTTTGAAAAAAGGAAATATACTATTGGAATGATGGCGGTGCTCATCATTCTCGTTTATATCGTCAGACTGCTCAGCCTGCAGATATTTAGCGACTATTACAAGAGCAGTGCCGACTCCAACGCCTTCTTCCGAAAAGTGCAGTACCCTGCTCGAGGCCTTATTTACGACCGCGACAGCACGCTGATGGTCTACAATGAGTCGGCCTACAACCTTATGGTCATCATGGAGGAGCAACGAGGCATCGACACCCTCGATTTCTGCAACACTATCGGCATTTCCAAAGACGAATACATCCGTCGTATGGATAAAATCAAGGATAGAAAACTCAATCCGGGCTATTCGCGCTATACTCCACAGCTTTTTTACGCTCAGATCACTCCGGAGCAATTTGCCGTCCTTCAAGAGAAACTCTACAAGTTCCATGGATTCTATCCCGAACAGCGTACAGTCCGGCGCTACTCCACTACTGTCGGCGCGCACGTGCTTGGCGATGTGGGCGAGGTCAATCAAGTCGACATCGACTCTGATGCTTATTATCGGCAGGGAGATTTCATCGGCAAGCTCGGCATTGAGAACTCCTACGAGAAAGATTTGCGTGGGAAAAAGGGAGTACAAATACTTTTACGCGACGTTAATGGCCGCATAAAGGGTGCTTATCAAAACGGGCAGTATGATCAACCCGCTGTGCCGGGTAGTAATCTCTATCTCGGCATTGATAATAAACTTCAGGCCCTCGGAGAGCGCCTTCTCCACGGCAAAATCGGCACTATCGTGGCCATTGAGCCTTCCACTGGCGAGGTTTTGTGTCTCGTATCCTCGCCAAGCTACGACCCACACCTGCTTATCGGCTCCGACCGCGGCAAAAACTATAGCAAGCTGGCTTCCGACCCATATAAACCGCTTTATAACCGCGCTATTATGGGGCAATATCCGCCCGGTTCCACGTTTAAGACCTCGCAGGGGCTCACTTTTTTGCAAGAGGGCGTGATTACACCCACCACCGCCTACCCTTGCCACGGCGGCTACGTCAATGCCGGTTTGAGAGTGGGCTGTCATGGCCACGCATCCCCTACTCAACTGCGTTTTGCCATTCAAACATCGTGCAATGGCTACTTTTGCTGGGGCTTCTTCAACATGATATCCAAGCGCCGCTACGGTTCATACGAAAAGGCCTTCACAATATGGAAGGACTATATGGTTTCAATGGGCTTCGGCTACAGATTAGGCATCGACCTGCCGGGAGAGAAACGCGGTTTCATTCCAAACGCAGAGTACTACGACAAATGGTACGGCAATGGGGGCTGGAGTGGCCAGACTATCATCAGTGATGCCATCGGACAGGGCGAAGTGTTGCTTACCCCCTTGCAAATAGCCAATCTCGGCGCTACAATAGCCAACCGCGGCTACTATTACACGCCCCACGTTGTGAAAAGCGTGGAGGGACGCACGCTTGACAGCACATTTACCACACGACACTACACAATGGTGGACAAACGCTACTACGACCTTGTTGTAGAAGGCATGAGAGCCGCCGTTACGGGTGGCACATGCCGCGCTGGAGCCATCCCTGGCATCGAAGTGTGCGGCAAGACCGGCACTGCGCAGAACCACGGGCGCGATCACTCGATCTTCATGGGCTTTGCCCCAATGAACGAGCCTAAAATCGCCGTCTCCGTCTATGTAGAGAACGGCGGTTTCGGCGCAACCTACGGCGTGCCTATCGGTTCGCTCATTATGGAACAGTATATTAACGGCAAGCTCTCGCCTGCGTCCGAGGCGAAGGCGGAAATCTTCGCTGCAAAAACGATAAACTATGGCTCCGGCACAAGATAATGCAACCTCTGTATTCCGTTCTATCGACTGGTGGACAATACTCATCTACTTGACGCTCATAACAGCGGGCTGGTTTTGCGTAGTCGGCGCGAGCTACAGCTATGATGCACCCGACATATTAGATTTTGGCGTTCGCTCGGGCAAACAACTCGTGTGGATTGGGTGTTCTTTCGTTCTCGCGCTCGTTTTGCTGCTCATCGACGACAGAATCTACGACACTTGCGCCAATATCATCTACCTTCTCTTTATGGCGCTGCTGTTTATCACGCCATTCATCGCCAGCAATGTCAAAGGCTCCTACTCCTGGATTCCTTTGGGCGTAGTCAATGTGCAGCCGGCCGAATTTGCCAAGTGCGCCACCGCTCTCGCCCTTGCCAGATACATGGGGGCGCACGATTTCAGCCTCGGCGACAAGAAAAAATTCCTCAGCGCAGCGGCAATCGTCCTGCTGCCCGTGATACTCATCTTTCTACAGAGAGAAACGGGCTCTGCCCTCGTTTATTTTGCCCTTGCGCTGGTGTTTTATCGCGAGGGGATGAGCGGAAGTATCCTTTTCGTCGCTTTTACAGCCGTCGTTTATTTCGTTGTGGGTCTCAAGTTCAGCGAAACAACCATGCCCGGCTCCACAACCAGCGTCGGCACCTTCTCGGTGCTCGTCTTGGTGTGGGCGTTCACCCTCGTGCTGCTCGGAGTCTACGACAAGACGCGTTCTTGCTTCAAACCCATTTTGCTATATGGGCTCGGCGCCATTGCGGTGGGCTATGCGCTGCAGATTTATTTCCCCAAGATTTCTATCAGCTGGGTGCTCACGACACTATGTATAGTTAGCGCTGTCTTTATGCTCGTGAACAGTATGCGCAGGCGCAGCGTCAGGCTTTTGCTCATCGGCATTTTCACTTTAGGCTCCCTTGCCGTCTTCTTCTCCGCCAACTATGCGCTTAACAATGTGCTCCAACCCCACCAGCAGCAGCGCGTGAAGGTGCTGTTGGGCCTCGAAGAAGACCTAAGCGGCGCCGGCTACAATGTTCATCAAAGCGAAATCGCAATTGGTAGCGGCGGTCTGACTGGAAAAGGTTTTCTCAACGGCACGCAGACCAAGCTAAAATATGTTCCGGAGCAGGACACCGACTTTATCTTCTGCACCGTGGGAGAAGAACACGGCTTCGTGGGCAGCTGCATCGTGCTGTTGCTGTTCTTAGCCCTCATATTGCGACTCATTCATGTGGCCGAGCGGCAGACGCGCAAGATGGCACGCATTTATGGCTACTGCGTGGTGAGTATCTTCCTTTTCCATGTGCTAATCAATGTCGGCATGGTCATAGGCGTCATGCCCGTCATCGGTATTCCCCTCCCATTCTTCAGTTATGGCGGCAGCTCCTTATGGGGCTTCACTCTTCTCTTGTTTATCTTCCTTCGCCTCGATGCCAGTCGCAACCGGTACCGCCGTTAAAGTGTTAAAAATAGTTAAAAACCTCATTTATCTGCAACAAAAGCCCACTATCGGTGTTATATGGGTGAAAAGATAAATATAAAACCCAATAAACAAATGAAAAACATCAAGAGGCCTTTCATTTTTATCATTCTTGCGTTCTCTATCGGTGTGCAAGCGCAGAAGAAAGCCCACCTGTACGGATTTGCTCACGACCGCATCACGCATGAGAACCTCATCGGCACAAAAGTTACGCTTCTTAAAGGCGACAGTGTCATTGGCACGACCATTACTGATGCCAATATCAGAATGAGCACCAAGGGCGGCATGTATTATTTCGCAGATGTCGTTATAAATGGTAGCGAAGATTATATCCTTCTCTTTGAGCGCGAGGGTTACAACCAGCTTTTGTGGCCATTGAAAACCGTTTTGGAAAAAAAGCCGCTCAAGAACGGAGAGCTACGCTACCTTGGCGACTTGCCGATGGAGAAGAAGCCCAAGACTCACGACTTAGACGGCGTAACAGTAAAGGCCACTCAAATTAAGTTTTACACCAAAGGAGATACTGTCGTCTACAACGCAGATGCCTTCCAGACGGCGGAAGGTTCTATGCTCGACGCGCTTATCAAGCAGCTGCCGGGCGCAGAGTTGAACGACGACGGCGAGATATTTGTCGACGGGCGTAAGGTGGAGAGCCTCATGCTCAACGGAGAGCACTTCTTCAAGGGAAACAATAAGGTCATGCTCGAAAACTTGCCCGCCTATATGGTTAAGACTGTCAAGACTTACGAGAAGAAAGGCCACGCCTCCGAGATTGCAGGCCGCGACATGGGCGACAAAGAGTTCGTCATGGACATAGGTCTCAAGCGCGAGTACTCTATTGGTTGGATTGGCAATGCGGAAGCCGGCCTCGGGTCTCACGACCGCTACCTTGCCCGACTGTTTGCCCTCCGTTTCACTCCCAAATCGCGCATCACGCTCTACGGTAACGCCAACAATCTCAACGACACGCGCAAGCCGGGCGAGAACTCGTCGTGGACGCCGGAGGCAATGCCCTCCGGACTGCTCGCAACCAAGAAGGCAGGCATCGATGTGCTGCTCAAAAGCAAGGACGAGATGACCGAATACACAGCCAACACCGAGCTGTCTCGCTCCGACCTCGACCGCCAGACGCAAACCAGCGTCGAGACTTTCTTAACCGACGGCAACATCTTTTCGCGAAGCCTCTCCACCAGCCGCAACCGCGACTTCACACTTACCAGCGACCACTCTATCGAATCATGGCTCAAGCCCGGAGCAATGTTGCTCTGGTTCACGCCATATATTCAGTACAAAAAGACCAACTCTCTCGCTCAAGGCGTAGCGATGGCTTTCAACCAAAATCCGAATATCAAGGCCACCTCAGCGCTTATCGACAGCGTGTATAGCGGGAGCGACCAAGCGCTTCGCCAGACTATCATCAACCGCAATATCAACAACCTCAAGCAAGACGGTCACGAGCTGGAGCTTCATACAACCCTCGGCAACTACACCAAAGTCAGCGGCAACTACATTTTGCGGGTAGATCAGTCCATAAATTACAAGAACAGAGCTTCAGACAACTGGAATCAACAGCGGATAGACTACCCCAACAGCACAACAGCTGTTGCCACCGCGAGCAATCGCTTCGCCCACACGCGCCCTGACAACACCACAGAAGCAACCACTAACATCGGACTGCAAAAACCTCTCTCCTCTACACTCAACCTCAGCGCTGGCTACCATTTCAACTACAACCGCCAGCACAAAGACTACAGCACCTTTCAGCTCGAGCACCTCGCCGGTTGGGATGACCCCGACCGGCACCCTATAGGCGCGCTCCCCTCGGAGATAGAGTACGCCACCGTGCTCGACCCGCTCAACAGCTACGATATGCGCCTCACCACCGCAATGCACTACCCTCTTATCCGACTGCAATACCAGAAACTAAACACTCGCGATGCCGACACCGCAAGGATTAGCAATAAACCATCTTATATTAACCTGCAACTGACATTTCCTCTCGTCGTCAATCACGACCGCCTCGACTACACGCGCGCCAACTACGCTGGCATCACACGAAGAGACAACATCTTTTTTAGTCCGAACCTCAAACTTGAAATGGCCATTCACCCCGACCACGATTTTCTCGATGTATCGTACAACATCAACCACAGCGCCCCTTCGATGGTCTATGCTCTCAACCTGCGCACCGACGAAGACCCGCTCAACATCTACTATGGCAACCCGCATCTCAAGAACACTATCTCCCACAACCTCAACGCCGGATACAGATACCGCAATAAGGAGACGCAACTCGCCTATAGCGTAACAACTCGATACAACATCGCGCACAACTCTGTCGCCATGGGCTATATCTATGACAAGACCACAGGCATACGCACCTATTTCCCCAGCAATGTCAGCGGCAACTACACCCTTTCGCTTAACTTCCAGTACTATCGCCCTCTCGACAAAGCGAAACGCCTGTCTCTCAACAACAACTTCTACACCCAGCTCAATCATGGCGTCGACTTGCTGAGCACAGACGCCGAGAGCCAGCTCCAACGCAGCAGCGTCATGACCTATTGGACCACCGACCGCCTGCATTTAGACTACAAGCTGAATAAAAAAGTGCAAATCGGTGCCAAAGGCTACATCGACTGGAACCGAAGCACCTCCAAGCGCGACGATTTCACGCCCGTAACACTCTATAACTTCCACTACGGCCTCAAGTCGCTCGTCAATCTGCCGCTCAACATGCAGTTCTCCACAGACCTGACCATCTACAGCCGTCGCGGATACGCCAACGCCTCCTCCAACACCGACGACCTCGTGTGGAACGCACGCCTCACCCACACCAATACCAAGGCAGGCCTCACCTTTGCCCTCGACGCCTTCGACATACTCGGCAATCTGAGCAACATATCGCAAGTGCTCAACTCACAAGGGCGCACAGAAACCTTCCGCAACTCACTGCCGCGCTATGTAATGGCACATGTCGTCTACAAATTCAACCGGCAGCCTAAGAAGTCGGCTGCCCTCGCTGACTAAGCCGCATAAAGAAGCCCTGCATTCCTCTCCTTTGGTGGACGAATGCAGGGCTTACTGTTTATATGCGTACAAGTGCCGCACAAAACGGTCGTTACGACCGAATCAATCGTTGTCAGTGGGGAGCGTAATACCCAGACTCTTTTCGTAATCTCTGATACTCTCTTCCGAAGTGCGGCTGCGATATGCTCCATCGAGGTTGATGGCAGGCGAAGCGTTGAGCTTATAGGCATCTTTGACATACACAAAGTCGCCGGCGATGTCAGCCGAGCGCCCTTTGCTGTCGCCGTCGGCCTGCAGTGTGAGCGAGCCGCAGTGGAAGTAGAGGCTGCCGTCAGTCTTGAGGCCGACGCTGCGCTTTTTCTTGCCGTCGATTTCCACATAGCCGCCGGTGCTTACGAGAGTAATGTCAGGCTCGGCGTTAAGGTTGTAGATAATCACGCTACCGTCGTTCTGCAAGCCTCGCGAGCTGATGCCCGTAGTCTTAACCCTCTGCACGCCGCCGCCAATGAAGACATGGCTGTCCGCTTTAAGGCCGCGGCAGCTGTCAGCCGTGAGAGTAATGTCTATATTGCCGCCGTTGAGGAACATCTGGCCGTTCAGCTCCTTCGTCTCGTCGTTGTTAAATTCCACTTGAATGCCGTCGGCCTTCACAGCCTCTACAACCGTGATCTTTCCGCCATTCATCTTGAAATATTGACCGATGTGCATAGCGTCGCGCTCGGCAGCCAAGATGTTAATAGTGCCGGCAGACTTCTTCAGCTTGGTGTACTCGCCGCTCTTGTAGGCGTGCTTGCCACGACCCGTGATGTTGATTGTGCCATTGCCCTCAAACTCGGGGTGTCCCTTCACATGGAAGCACGCATCGTGCAGCGTGTCGGCATTATCCACGAAATTGTTGACCGTACCGTCGAGCACACTGATGTCGATGCGCTTGCCGTTCTTGATATGCAGGGCAGCGCCGCGGAGCGAGGTGATATTCACGCCTCCCAGCTCCACCTTGCACTTATAACTGCCGTCCTGCACAAACGCACCGTCCTTGGTCGTGCCGCTAAGGGCGTAGGTAATCTCCGGATCACCCATCTTGTAGCTGTAGAGCGTGATATAGTCGCCGTCTTTGTCCACCTCCACGGAGTCAGCGAGGGCGAGCGGCAACCTCACGAGGCTCTTGGCGCCGTTATAGTTCACCTCCACGCGCAGAGGGTCGAAGTTCTGGTCGCTATAAGTGATGCTGTCTACTTCAGTAACATCTATCACCTCATTACCCACACTCATCATCGTGCCAGAGAATATCATCTCATCCGCCTCGTCGGGAGTGAGCAGCAGAGCCACGCCCTTGCTGTACACCGACACCGTCTGCGCCTGCACATAAGCCACAGCGCAGCACACAAACACTATTATGCTGTATAGTTTCTTCATCTTGCTGTTTCTTTAGTGTTTCACCAAAATCTTATGCCTCTCCTGTCCGGCCTTAAGGATATAGATGCCGGGCGTAAGGTCGCCGATATACACAGGCACACCCTCCTGCCCTATGCGCGCCGTGGCGCAGAGCTTGCCCTGCGCGTCATACACCTGCGCCAGCGTGCCGGCAGCCACATTAAGCTGCACCCGCGCGCCCTGCAGCGACACCACAGTCAGGCTCTTACCGGCACCGCGAACAGCAGTGGCCAGCTCGTCAAACCGCATAGACTGCAACTCCGACAGAGCATACACCGCCGTCTGCTCGGAGTTGGTAAGCGTCATCTCATCAGCCGAGAAGGTGATGCACAGATTAGTCAGCGCGTAGCTCGTCTCGCTGCCGGAGGACTCTTTCACTGTCAGCCAGTTATAGTCAGCCCTTGCGCCGAGCGCCATAGCCGCCAGCAGAAACGCAGCAGCCATCTTAAGCCTTGTTTTACTCATAATCAATGTCAGTTTAGTCGTAATGTCTGCAATTTAGATAGCAAAAATAACACAAAGTTTAGACATCGCTGCAATTTTTCCGCATTTTTCAATTCTTTTGCCCCTCCTCCCAACTTTTTACCACCACCTCATTGTAATCAACACCCAACGCACGGCACCCAATGTCGTCAAATTTTTAACTACTCTCCTCCTTAGTGCACCTTAGCTCGTCGAAGTTCATACAAATGTCGTGCGCGCGTGATTTTTGAGCCTCGGCGTTTGTTTTTTCATCGTGAAACTTTAAAAAATCTTATATGAATTTTTAAAAAACCTTATAAGAATTCTCAGAAATTTATATAAGAATTTTTGAAAATTCTT
>JAFLUU010000059.1 GCA_022508585.1 Prevotellaceae bacterium
AAATTCTTATATAAATTTCCGGGAATTCTTATAAGGTTTTTTAGAAATTATTATAAGATTTTTTAAAGTTTCACGACAATAAATCGTGCGCCGAGGCTCAAAAATCAGGTGCGCAGGCCTTTTGTACGCGCCTGCACGACATTACGCATAGCAATATGGAGCTATGGCACAAGTTTTGAGGATTGTAGCTGCAATTATGACTACAAATATCGTCTGTTTATGATTTATGGTAAGAACTCCGCCACATTCGTGGAATGTTAGTAGTGAGAATTGTGAAACGGTCGTAAAGACTGCTACCAGCCTGTATGCGACCAGAGGGCGGCGGTGTACCAGGCGGTTTGGCGGAATAGGGTGTTGTAAGGGGAGTAGGGGGAGTGGTCATATCTCTCTTGCGGTATAAACATACTCACACCGAGTGAGTGCTCTGCGTCGTTGAGAGTAGCGAAAAGATTTCCGTTGCCAATAATGCCGATTGAGTATTTAGGAGATATGTTGTGGCTAATGACGCATTGCTTGGCTATGTTGAGCCAGGCTTGGTAGTCGTCTGCTTCTAACAGGTTGTGCATGGCGCTGCCCATGTCGTAGAAGTCGGGCGAATTGAAAATGGTTGAGGAGCAATAGGCCTGCACTCCTTGCATGTCGGGGGAGCGTCGTTCGGATATTGCCTTGTTAAGGTATTGCCCTGTGGCGGTAGCGAGCTGATCGAGATGGGCTGTCTTGATGACTGAGTTGGCATTACCCGTCTCGCCATAGTAGATGTGTAGCTGTTCGTTGTCGACTGCATCGTAGTAGTACTGATTGGCGATGTTTATGGCGCTTTGGTCATCGAAGGGGTGAGCCATGAGTGCGTTGGGAATGAGGTTGGTGTAATAAGCGCCGTAGGCTGATGTGATGTTGGCGCTGCCTATGATGTAGTCGGCCACATTGCGTAGGTCGTAGGCGACTTCTATGTTCTGCATGAGGCAGGCATCGAAGAGAATATAGTTTAAGTGTACGCCGCTTTGGCTGACGGCTTCTGCCATATCGGCAATGTCCATCTGTGTGCCTATTTCGCCGAAGATGTCGGTGTCGTTGGCCATGTCGCCATCGGAACCTACATCTATGCAGATGCTTCTGCCGGAGTTTAAGGTGTTCTTTTTGTTTGTCGAGGGTAGCCATCCGTCGCCGTGGCTCCACATTACGAGTCCGTAGCTGAGCGAGGAATATTGCTGCGAGATGAATGTGAGCACATCGCGTAGGGTTGCGGGGTCGGCAGAATTGGCATCGGTGGACCAAGTAAGCACTTTGTCTATCTGTGTGCGCATTTGCGCACCGCTACCGGTGCGGAACAATCGGTAGAGACGCGGCTTCTGTGCATCGTCGATGAAGAGGAACACATTGTCCTGCGTGTTACTGAGCTTGGTAGCGCCTTTAACTATCTCGGCAGAGTCCAACACGCTGGCGCTGGTGTAGCCCGGCTCAAGGTAGCCGAGTGAATTTTGGGCGGCTATGTATATAAGTACGGAGTTTCGGTATTGTTGCGAGTCGTCGGCGCCTTTTCCGTGATTATTGCCGTCATCGCTGCTACAGGAGCTGAGTATCACTGCCGCAAGCAGTGTGATTATGCCAAATATGTTGTTTGTTCGCATTTTGTTAGTGTTTTTTGCCAAAATCGGGATCGATATTTACTATGCGTGCGACGAAAATAGTGAGCAGGCAGCACAGCATAACGAGGGCGAAGAACCATGTATAGCCTAACCACTGCTGCAAATAGCCGGCGAACATGCCTGGCAGCATCATGCTCAAGGCCATGAAGCCCGTGCAGATGGCGTAATGGGAGGTTTGCGAGCCGCTGCCTTCCTCCGGACACGACTGGCAGAAGTATAGCATGAAGAGCATGTAGGCTGTGAAGCCGAATCCGTAGCCGAACTGCTCGATAAATATAGCGGCGGAGATGATAAGAATGTTTGACGGCAGTAAGATGCTGAGAAATACGTATATTATGTCTGGCAGTGTAATTGCCCAGACCATCGGCCAGAGCCATCGGCGCAGTCCGCCCTTGCTTGCTGCAATGCCGCCGAGTATTCCTCCGAGGGTTAAGCCGATTACGCCCACTGTGCCCTGTGCTACACCCACCGCTGAGGTGGATAGCCCCAGTCCGCCTGCGTTTGCTTTGTCGATGAGAAATAATGGTGCTATTTTAGTCAGTAATGCCTCCGGAAAGCGGTACAAAAGCATAAACGCGATGGCTATCCATACTCCACGCTTGCTGAAAAATTTTTTGAATATGCAGAGAAAGGATAAGTTGTTTGCTTTGCCGGTGTCGGCGGAGGACTTTTGTAGATAGTTTTCGGCTTTTGGCAAGAATAGCGTGTGGTATATGAACAGAGCAATGAACGTTAATGCTACTATGGCCATAGTGTATGTCCATGCCATGGGCTCGTTGTCAAGCGAGTACTCTAATGTGCCGGCCAAGATGAGTGTTAGGCCTTGTCCCGCGATCATTGAGATACGGTAGAAGGTGCTGCGAATGCCTACGAAGAGCGATTGTTTATTCGAGTCGAGTGCTATCATATAAAAGCCGTCGGCAGCGATGTCGTGGGTGGCGCTGCTGAACGCCATGAGCCAGAAAAATGCCAGGGTGTACTGCACGAAGTGCGGCGCGCGGATAGTTAGAGCCACGCCCGCGAGCGTTACGCCAATCAAGAACTCCATTGCTACAATCCACCAGCGCTTAGTGCGCACAATGTCGACGATTGGACTCCACAATGGCTTGATTACCCACGGCAGGTAGAGCCAACTGGTGTACAAGGCAATCTCTTCGTTGTTAAGTCCCAGCTTTTTGTACATAATAGTGGCGATTGTCATCACCATTAAATAGGGAATGCCTTCTGCAAAGTAGAGAGAGGGCACCCAAGTCCAGGGATTGCGATGGCGTCCTCTACATATCGGTTTCGTCTCGATGCTCACTGTTTTATTTTTTAAGGTCTTTGCAATTTAAAATAATGGTGTTTGGGTAATAGTGGGCGAGAATTTCGCGGTAGTTGTAACCTTTGCTACCCATCACGGCGGCTCCGACTTGACAGAGGCCGACTCCGTGTCCCCAGCCCTTGCCATGCAAGATAATTTTATTGCATTCCGGAGCGTTCGCATCCTTTTGACCGGAATATTCGACCTCAAAGGCAGAACTGTATAGATGACTCTCGCTAAGGGCGTCGCGGATAGTCAGTTCCTTGCCGATAATCAGTCGTTCCTTGCCACCGTTACCCACAATCTCGAGCTCATAAATACGCCCGCTGGCGCCGCGTTTTATAGGCCGTAGCTCAATATCTTCGCCGAAGTCGCGCTTTAACTTACGGCTGAGCAGATTGCGCAACTCGGCCTGCGTATATGATACTTCCCAGCGGAAAAAATCGGTGGTCTCCTGGTCGTAATTGTTGAATAGCTGCGAGAGAATTTCTTTGTCGTGCGTATCGCAAAGAATGGTGCCGTCTTTAGGGTCAATGTCCTCGATATTTTGCAAATAAGGCACGCTTTTATCTTGCCAACAAGAGGCAAATTCTTCTGTTTTGCCGCCGCAACATTTAGAAAAGCGGCAGTCGCATACTTTACCTTGGTACGTCAGTATTTCTCCTTGTGTTTCTTTTACCGCGCGCTGCACATTTGGATTTGTAGCACGAGTAATTCCTTGATAACGCTGGCAGTGATCATCGGCACAGACATCATATAATACGTGATCTTTGTGGTCTTGCCAAGAGATGAATGCCTCTTTTCTGCTATTATCGGGCGTGGATATTTTTTCTGTTAGCTTTGAGTTATGATTGGTTTGCTCAATGATCGTCTTGATTACCCATGAGCGACTGATGACGGCTGAAGCCTTTAGAAACTCTAATGGAGCGGAAGCAGACATCTCGCTACTGATTACAGAGATGAGATAATCTTCTATTGGTAGCGTGTTTACTGTCGTCAGCATCTCGCCCTCGGATATAATGCGCAGCTTGCCGCTGAAGGTTTGGTCTTCCTCGCGCTGCCAATGGTAGGTCTTGCCTATGGTAACGCCGCGCAGGGTAAAAATGCTGTCGGGATTTAGCGGATTGAACTCGCAAGGACGCGAAATGCGCAGCTCTTTGTTTGTTAGTATTATGCCTTCGTTACTTAGCCAGCTACCGTGCAGAAATATCGTGATCTCTTCGGCGCTCATGATGCCTACGCTAACAAAATCAGTCATGATCAGCTGTTATTTGTTTGCAAACAGTTACTATTTCTTCGTCGGGAAGTGTTACTTCGCGCAGAATGTCGACTATTTTGTCGTTCTCAAGACGACGAAAGTCCTTCTCTTGCGGAGTTATGATGAGGCCGGACATATCTACTGCGCCCGGACTGATGCAAAAATGCTCCTCATTCTCCGCAAAGTAGCATTCCGGACGCAGTTTGCGGCGCGGAATGACGATAAAGACCTGCTCGTCTTGCTCTTGCCACGCAAGGAGGTTAAAACGCGGCTCCGGCTCATCGTTTACTGTGGGCAGTGCGTTCAGAATGCGCTGCAAGCTGCTAATATTGTTGCATGCAAAGAGCGGATAAACGAAGTCCTTGATTAGAATAATGTCATCGACAATCCGTTGCGCCGTCTGCGCGTAATTATTGAAGTCGCGCTGCAACGGCATCTCGCCCTTTGCACCCATTTGGAAGTGGAAGTGGTTAGGAGCCGAGGCACCGCATTGCGCTCCGTTGTAGAAGATGACAAAATCGTCGAACTCGCGCGCAATTTCGTCTATGTCGGCGAGTCTTTCCTGCTTCATTACCTGCGGTTTGTGAGCCGTGAGCGGAATTGTGAAGTGCTTATGCAGGATAGGATAGGGGTTGATGCATATTTGGTATTTGCCTTTGTTATTAAGGTGCATCTGTTCCGCAGGTTGGTTGTCGTGGCAGAGGAAACACGGGCGCTCGGCAATGCTTTTTGCGTCGAGCTTGGCGCCAGTGGAGCGAATGCGTGCCGGATTGTGCTGCACGACTAACTGAATGCCCTCGTCGGTAACCAGTTCGCGCTTCTCGACTTTGCTATCCAGCTCCTCAAAGCGTTGTTTAACCTCCGGCCATTGATTTAATTGCTTCTGTATAAATGAAGTAACATCGCTTTGAGAACAATTGTCGTCGAGCATTTTCTTGCGAGCGGCAATCTCTTGCGTTCTCACCCAGTCCTTGTACGCATTGTTCTTGTTAATCTTTTCAATCGGCAGGTCGGCATCAGAATTGCCCTCCCAGCGCCGACAAAGGTAAAGGCTATCATATATACGCCCTATCTTGTACTGACGGGAGATAGCGAGCCCGACGGCATAATCTTCGCCGTAGCTGGTATTGGGGAACCCGATTTCGCGTAGCACCGGCACAAAGAACGCTCTCGGCGCACCGAGGCCGTTAATGCGCAGTGCGTTGTTCATGCCGTTCTCGTCAGTCCACTCACGGTGGTCAATAAGTCCCGGCGGCAGCGGCTGAAGGTTAAAATCGACGAGGTTGTAGGAACCGATGACCATAGCGGCGTGCGTTTCGTAGAACTTGTCGATGATACGCTGCAGCGTGTTGTCGTTAATGTAGATGTCATCACTGTCGAGCTGCACGGCAAACTTACCACAATGCTCGGAGCGAACAGCCAAGTCCCAGCAGCCGCCAATACCGAGGTCGTCGCGCTCGGGAATAATGTGAACAACACGTTCATCACCGCCGGCAATGTTGTCAATAACGGCAGAAGTGTTGTCGGTAGAGTGATTGTCGACAACAATGACGTTGAACGGAAAGTCAGTCTGCTGATTGAGGGCGGAATGAATAGCGTCGCCGATAGTACGTTCGCGGTTGCGCACCGGAATGATGACGCTGGCCGAGGCTTCGTTGCGCTGGCCGAGGTTAGCACGGCGTATCATGTCGCCGGTAAGCAAAAGACCACAATCTTTCAGGTAATCGCTGAAGACTTGCTCCATCTCCACCTGCACATTGCGCTGGGCAGGGTTCACATAGTCGAACTGCTTGCTGCCACTCAGGCGTATGTCGCTCTCCTGTTCGGTGTAGAGATATTCAGGAATGTGCTGCCGATGAGGAATGCGCAGCTGATTGTTGTAAAGAGCCGAATAGGTGTATTCAGTCTCGATCAATTCGCCGGAAAAGAGCATCACGCTGCCGAAATCGAAGTCGTTGCGGACGCTACCTTCTTGGTAGTCGTTAAGAGGGTGGGGCAGGCGTTGACTATTCTTCACCTCATAGTGGTCAGCATAGACCAAGCTGCGGCAATTGGCGCAGACACTTTTCATGCGCTCCACCGCACGGTAGCCAAGACTCAGCGGAGTAGTCTTTGTATATATAAAGTTGTAGTGGGCACCGTGCTTGTTCACCCTCTGCAGTACGCGCCCCGTGAAAAAGTTGTCCTCGGTCTCCTCTATCGCTACAGGCAGCTGATAATCAGCCCTCAATAGTTGGACGTCAAGGCACTCGGCTGTATCGAGCAGTCTTGATTGAAACACTACAACCCCATCTACTCCCTGCTGCGCCTCGATGCTGTCGAGCGTAAGCAGCGTGTCAGCGCAGCGTTCGTTGAAAAGAAAAAATACAGTCTTCATCTTAATTGTTGTTTTTTGCTGCGGCAGGTGTTTTTTGCGGACTTGGAGAGGACAGCATCTTGAGAATGTCCGCCTTTTCGCCCACTATCCAGAGCGTTTCGCCCTCTTCGATTACGCGATTGGCCTCGGGCAGGCCGATTTGGCCGCTCTCGTCCTCAAACCCGACGAGCATACAGCCGTAATCCTCCCTAAGGCGGCAGTTGCGCACGCTCTTGCCGCAGAGAAACGACTCCTTGCCTACTATAATGTTGCGCAACACGAGGTCCAGCTCGTCGGCATAGATATTAGTCTCGTACACCTCGGCCTGAATGCGCTGCGAGAACGCCTTAATGTTCTCGTCGCTACCGATAATCTGCAGCTTGTCGCCGGGGAAGAGCACCGTCTGTGCTCCGGGAATGTGGATACGTTGTCCGCCGCGCACAATCGAGGCCACCATCACGCCGTCGCGCTTGGCCAAGTCCAACTTCATCAGCGAATGACCGGCCAGTTTAGTGTTCATCGGCAACTGAATGATAGTAAGATGCACATCGTGGCTCAGCAATTGGTGAGCATAGTGTGGCTTAGCGTTACCCGAGCGTTGCGCATGAAGCTCGCGGCTCTTGAGATTGCGCAGAAAGAGATCCTCAAGGTTCTTGCTGCTCACTTTGATGCGGCGCGAGAACATGATAGCCCCCACCAACCCGAACGCCACCACCCAGTGAAGCAGCGAAGAGTAGGGCGACAGGTAGTTTATGAGGTAGAAGGTCAGCGCCGACGCAATCACATAGCGCACCAAGATGGTGAACACCAGCGGAGGGCGGTTGTAGATATTCTCACGCCACAGAGCGCGGAAGTCATCGCTGTGATTTTTGCGCATAACTATGGCGCGCAGAAACAGAGACATAATCAGAAAGCTAACAATGCCGCACACCGCGTTGCCAACCCAGTGCCCAAACAGCGAACGCGTGAGCGGCAGCAACGAAGACAGGCAGATGGTCAGTATCGCAACGCAGAGGAAAGAGTAAATAATCGTCTGCTTGAGCAGAGCCATAATCAGGCGGCGCCAAGTGCTGTCGCTGTTGGCCGGACTCGACGCGCTGTCGTTCTGAAACGCCTGCTGCAGTCGCCCGGGCAGGTGGCGCTCGATAGCATTGTAGGCAGGGCTGGCCAGACGAACCATATAAGGAGTAGTAAACGTGGTAATCACCGACACAGCCACCACCACAGGGTACAGAAACTTGTCGGTAACGCCCAGACTCACGCCGAGCGATGCGATAATGAACGCAAACTCACCGATCTGAGCCATAGAGAAGCCGCATTGCATCGCAATCCTCGGCGGTTGCCCCGACAGCAGGAAACCAATGCTGCCAAACACCGCCTGACCCACAATGATCAGCAACACCAGCACCACTATAGGCACCCAATACTCCACAATCACGGCAGGATCTACCATCATGCCGACCGAAACGAAGAAAATCGCGCCGAATAAGTCCTTCACAGGCTCCACCACCTCGTTGATATTCTCAGCTTCTATCGTCTCGGCCAAGATAGAACCCATCATAAATGCACCGAAGGCCGCGCTGTAGCCCGAACCCACAGCCAGCACCACCATAAGGAAGCACAATCCGAGCGAAACGATGAGCAGCGTCTCCCTGCTCATCAGGGCGCGAGCCTTTCGCAGCAGCGTCGGTATCAGAAAGATGCCCACCGTAAACCAAACCACCAGCACCAAGGACAGTTTCAGCAAACTGCTTAACAGTTGCGTCCCCTCAAGCTGATTGCTCACCGCCATGGTCGAGAGAATGACCATCAGCAATATGCCCAAGATGTCCTCGATAACCAAAGCCCCCAGTACAGCCGACGCAAACCTCTGCTGCCTTAGCCCCATGTCGTCGAGAGCCTTGAAAATCACCGTCGTAGACGACATAGCCAGCATACCGCCGAGGAAAAGGCTGTTCATCTTGTTCCACCCGAAGAAGTGGCCGGCCACAGAGCCCAGGCCAATCATGCAGAAGATGATCGTACAAGCTGCCACGATGGGCGCCGGTCCCATACGCCCTATCTTACGAAAGCTGAACTCCAATCCCAAGGTAAACATAAGGAAGATCACGCCTATCTCAGCCCACGTCTCCACGTTTTCCGCGTCAGCCACTGACGGAAAGATGCTCAAGTGGGGGCCACAGAGGAAGCCAGCCACTATATAGCCCAATATCAGCGGCTGTTTCAGCCGCTTGAAGATCAGTGTAACCACACCGGCAATCACCAAAATCAGCGCCAGATCCTTAACAATCACAGGCAGTTCAGACATATTCTCAATGTTTTAGGTATTAGTATAAAAGACAAACACTATGCGTGTCGGCAGAACGTGAAAAATACATATCGTTGGCACAAAATATCATTTTTAATTGACAGTAATAATCGGTTTCCCGAAAAATGTAGACAGCATCGCCAGCGTAGACACTGTGAAATTATGCTGACCACTTAGCCATTTAGTAATCTCGCTTGGTCGGCGTCCGAGAGCGTCAGCAAACTGCTTTTTAGACAATCCTTTCTCTCGCATAAGCAGGTCTATGCGATCAGAAATGTCAAAGCATAAGTTCGTCTCATTTTGGAGTTCTTTCGGAATATTGCCTAAAATCTCCTCTATACCTTTTGCCGTCCGTTTCATAGTGTGAAAATTTTATCAGTCTCAATATCAGTTTCTGTAATTACCACTTCTCCCTCTTCAACACCTCGTTTCAATAGTTCTTCAAACCGTTGAAGGGTCATCACATACCCTTTTAGCTCGTTGTCTTCATTATAAGTTTGTGTCTTTTTCACACCGCCATTTCCGAGAATTAGTATTTTGTCTGATAAACGCAGACAATACAGTCTCAATTTAGAAGCAAGTACTGGCAATGCAACCACGGAGTCAGACAATTTCCCCTCAAGTCTGAAATATCGTTCTAAAGCGCCCGTTAAATATATGCGTTTAATAATCGCAGCTATGCGGGTGTAATCTTCACTATAGTCCTCGTTATTTACAAACTTGGTAACAAATTTCTCAAACTCGTTTTCCGTGTCGTGAAGAAACTGAAGAGTGTACATCGTGCAGTTCTCACCCTTGTCTATTAAGAACAACTCAAGTTCTTTCATCATCATCGATGTTGTAATTATTGATGCAAAAATAAAAAAAACATTTCACTTAAATGTGAAATGCCGGCAGATATTTTTCTAATTATATTGTTATTGTTCCGAATATTCATCTGTTTGTTGTGGAAACGGCAAATCAATTTACAATAGTGGATATTGATGTGCAGAATGTGCCTAAACTCCTACTCTAAGTTAAGAAGGAGGAAGCCCTGTAGGAGCAGGGGACGTTGATTGCTCAACACAGATATCTATGAATCTTAATAAAATCATTTCAAAAAACGCTCGCTGCATCTCATAAAGCCTCGACGTGGCGACAGAACCCCTACACTTTATTTATATATACACACAAACAAGTGAGCGAGAGGCCTAATGCCATGCCCCTCGCTCACTCTATTTTTATTAACAGCGCATTACTTTACCACAACCTTCTTGCCACCGACGATATACACGCCCTTCCGGTTCTGCCAGCCCTCAACTCTGCGGCCATTGAGGTCGTAAGCCGGAGCATTCGCGCCAATCTCGGAGCCATTGCCCACCTCTGTGGCACCTATACCTGTTGTATCATCGCTACCTTCGTATTCCACCTTTCTTAAACCTACCAAACAGTAAGGTGTCCAGCCTTTTTCCCTTATCGCTGCCACTTGGCTTTTTGTACAAACGTTGCTGTCTGTAGAAAGATTCTTGTTATATACAACAATGCTACCATTAGTATTTGGCAAAGTACTGATAATAGCATCCAAATTTTCCCCATTCAGTTGATTGTTGCTGCACCACAACTCAGTCAAAGCTATATTTTCTGACAAATCAAGCGTCGTTAGTTGGTTACTATTACATTTTAATTCAGTCAATGCTGTGTTTTTTGAAACGTCTAACGTTGTCAGTTGATTATTACCGCAACTCAACGATATCAATGCTGTGTTTTTTGAAACGTCTAACGTTGTCAGTTGATTACTACCGCAATTCAACGATATCAATGCTGTGTTTTTTGAAACGTCTAATGTTGTCAGTTGATTACTACTGCAACTCAACTCTGTTAATTTGGTATTCTTTGATACATCTAACGTCATCAATTGATTACTATAGCAGTTCAATGTCGTCAATTCTGTATTTGTTCCGATATCTAATGTTTTTAACTGGTCGTTATATGAACAGTTCAAATCTGTCAACATTGTATTGTTAGACACGTCTAACACGGTCAATGGATTAAATTGGCATTCTAACTTTGCCAAATGTATATTCTTTTTTACATCCAGCATTGTTAATTCATTGCTGGAGCAGTACAGAGAAGTCAGTGCAGTGTTATTTGTTACGTCTAAGCTCGTTAGTTGGTTATCGTGGCAGGACAAGTCTGTCAATGCTGTATTATTAGATACATCTAAGCTCGTTAGCTGATTTTGGTAGCAGTAGAATTTTGTCAATGCCGTATTTTTAGAAATGTCTAACATTGTTAATTGGTTGATATAGCAGTATAAGTCTGTTAATGCCGTGCTGCCAGATACATCTAAGCTCGTCAATTGATTGTTAGAGCACCATAAATATGTCAATGCTGTGCAGCCAGACATATCTAAGCTCGTCAGCTGGTTGTTGTAGCAGTTTAAATAGTTCAGCGCGGTGCAGTTAGACGCGTCCAAGCTTGTCAGTTGATTGTTGTAGCAGTACAGCGTTGTCAGTGCCGTGCAGCCAGACACATCTAAACTCGTCAGCTGGTTGTTGTTGCACCACAGCGTTGTCAGTGCAGTGTTATTTGTTACGTCTAAGCTCGTCAGTTGGTTTTGGTCGCAGTACAGCGTTGTCAGTGCCGTATTGTTAGACACGTCCAAGCTTGTCAGCTGAAGGTGGCTGCAGTACAAATGAGTCAATGCCGTGAAATACTGTATACCTTCTAAACTATGAATATTTTCATATTCAAAATAACCAAAAAGACTAGGATACAAAAGAGTTGTAATCCCTGCAATCTCTTCGTCAGTAATCACACCGTCTTCTCCATAGTCCTGCTTCAAGAGCCAATTACGGAAAATATCGTCCGGAAAGTTTTTTTCGTTAATCTCAACATCGGCGAACGCGCTCAAAGGCACAAGCAAGGCGAAACAAAGCCCTGCAAACAATTTTTTAATAGTAAATTTTCTCATAACTTTAATAATTTAAAGGTTAGTAATTAGCGTAAGCACTCAACTATATGGACATAAAAAAGAGCGTGGAACCCATTTCTCCGCGCCTATCCTCACTTACTGGCCTTAGCATTGCCTTTTTCCAAAGATAAGCAACGTAAGCCAGCCCACGCTAATTGTACTACACATAACAAACATCATGCCCAAAGTACATAAGCACATAGTTTGTGTTTGTATAATACACCTACATGGACGCTTCGTCGCATTACATCTGCGGAAAAGTCAAATTGCTAAGTTTGTAAGTGCAGATAGTAACGTCCGAAAACGTCATCTTTTGAAGCCGTCCCTACAAACGGATTGCTCGGCTCCAATCCAATAAAGTTATTCGACTCGCCCTGCCCCCACGCCCTCAGCTCGTTTTCGCGAACCGCAAGCGACAAGGCCGGCT
>JAFLUU010000006.1 GCA_022508585.1 Prevotellaceae bacterium
TTAAAGTTTCACGATGAAAAAACAAACGCGGAGGCTCAAAAATCGTGCGCGGAGGTCTTTTTGCCGTGTGCGAACGACAATAAAAACCGCCCCGACGACATTGGCATCATAACGAACGCTGTAGCGGAGCGCGAGATGCAGAAAAAGAAATGCCTGCTCACGTTTTTAACGCAAGCAGGCGGTGTGTGTTAAATGTTTGTGTCGTTGAGCGTCCCCAAGGCGCTGTTATGTTGCGGTATGGAGGCGCACAGAAGTAGTCTTAATGGCTGCGCTGGCTGTCTTTTACGAGCTTGCGAACGGTGGCCGTGAATTCCTTGTCAGCGGCCAGCTGTTCCAATGTGGGCTGCATACGCCAACGCCAATAGTGGCGCGGTATTTCGGGGTGGTTGATTTGCTCTTGCTCCAATTGGTTGCTGTGTAGGGTGGGGCTCATGCCGAGCCAGTCCTGCAGCGAGATTATGGCAAGCAGAGAGTTGGACTTGAGGTGCTTGTCGATAATGGTCTGGCAATCTTCGGTAGAGAGCAGTGGCGGCACCGGTGCGGATCGACCCAGCTGGTTTTGCCAATAGTCGGCGGCGGCATCGGGGTTTTGCTTCCACCAAAGGCGCAGTGGTGCCATGTCGTGGGTGGAAATGGTGTCGACGGAGTAGAGCGGATTGTCGGCGAGGTTGCTGAAGCGTCCGTTGCCGTGTTTGGGCATAGTCTGTATTTCTAATGTCAGGATATTGAGGTCCTTAAGCACGGGGTGAACGCAGTTTGGTATCATGCCGAGGTCTTCTGCACAGGTGAGCATGGAGGTGGCGCAGGTGAGCTTGGGCAAGCGTCGGTAGGCTTCCTCTGTCCAGTGGCGGTTGTGGCGCTCGTAGAAGAAGTACTGGAAGATACGGTTGTAGGCTTGCTTGTCGCTGTCGTTAAGGCGGCGATAGGCTCGTGTGTTCTTGCCCCATATATTGATGTGGTATATCTGCGGCGTGGCGGGGTCGGTAATGAACAGTACATTGTTGTAGGCTGAGAGGAACAGCTCTCGCTGCTGACCGGAGAAGCCCATTTCGCGCAGAGCCATGTCGATAGCTCGCTGGGAGTTGACGTATTTATCTATGATTGTCCACTTGCCGTCGGTGCCGAATTCGAAGAAGTACTCTTTGGCCACGGGGAGCAGTTCGCCGAAGTGGCGCTGCATCTCGCCTTCAGTGAAACGCGGACGGGTGTAGGGCTCCGGATCTGCCGTGAAGCCCATGAGCAATAGTTCGGAGCGGGTAAGCGGTAAGCCGGGATTGAAGTGTCCGAGAGTGCCGTAGATGTGCTGAATGGGTATCTCCCAGATACGGAAAAATCCGAGAACGTGGTCGATGCGGTAGGCGTCGAAGTATTGTGCCATGTGGCTGAGTCGCTGCCGCCACCACTGGCCGTCGTCTTGCAAAATGGCCGGCCAGTTATAGGTCGGGAAGCCCCAGTTCTGGCCGTTGGCGGAGAACTGATCGGGCGGTGCACCTGCCTGAGAGTCGAAGTTGAGATACTTAGGGGTAAGCCATGCTGTGGCACTGTCGCGACTGACACCGATAGGAATGTCGCCCTTGAGGATTATGCCGCGCTGGCGAGCGTATTCGTGAATTTGGGAGAACTGCTTGTCGAGCAGGAACTGCACTACGCCGTAGAACTCAATATCGTCTAAGATATTGCTTGCAATAGCCCAGCGCTGGAGAGACACTTGGTCGTACTCGCGGAACTGCGGCCAGCGGCGGAAGTTGGCTGTGCCGTTGAGCTTAAGCAGGTAGCGGAAGAAACTGTATGGCACCAGCCACTCGGCATTGTCGCGCTTGAATATCTTGTATTTGGTGGAGCGCAGAATATCTTGCTTGTTCTCTAAATAGTAATCGTGGAGATAGCTCTCTTTGAGATCGAAAACTTCGTTGTAATCTAACAGGGGCTGGCTATTTACGGCTGCACGGCGCTGCAAATATAGTTTCAGCTTGGTTTTGCTCTTGAGAGTGGGCAGCGAATTGAAATCAAGATAGAGTGGATGGAGGGCGAAGGCGGATATCGGGTTATAGGGATAGGAGTCGTGCCAATTGCCTTCGCGTGTGGTGTCGTTGACGGGCAGCAGTTGTATCACACTGAGGCCTGCGTCGGCAGCCCAGTCTATGAGTCGTTGGAGGTCGCCGAAGTCTCCTATGCCCCAGCCTTGCTCGGAGCGCAGAGAGAACAAGGGAACGACGACTCCTGCTACCTTCATGTCATCTTGTGGCAGTATCGGAGACGGGGTCTCGGCTATGGTCTTACCGTTAGATGCGGTTGCCGGAGCGAGAAAACGATCTTGGCCGCTCTCCCAAATGGTTTGACCGTTCTGCTCGTTGACCAACACGAATTTATAGTGTACTCCTTCGGTTGGAATGTCTTGATTGAGCATCGGGAATGCCCATGTGCCATGGTGTACCTTGCGCCCGGGTATGCCGCGCTGGGGATTCCAGTTGCCACCGGCGTCATTGCTGCCGCATAGATAAATCTGGTGTCCGGTTGGTGGCACATAATCGGTAAATGATATGACAATATCTGACAGGTTTATATCTTTATCCGTCGATTCGTCTTTTGTGAACGGACTGACCACGTCGGTGTAAGCCGAAGAATAGAGATAGTTTTTGCCGGTGTCGCTATGCCAAAGCGATTTGACTGTGATATGAGGCGTGTTCTGAAACAAAAGGTGGTGCGCAAACTGCCCGTGTCCTTTTTCCTCGTCAATAAATTCATGTCGCGTGCGAACGGTAAAGCCGTAATCGATTTCGTCGACTTTGCGAGCAGGAATTTCGATAGAAAGATACCAATGCTTGCCGTCGTCGCTTTTCATCTTTAGTGGCTCGTTGAGTCCGGCACGTAGACGCTTGTTAGACGATAGTGTGAGGTAGACGGCTTGATCTTTGCTGTGGGTAATATATTCTACCTCTATGTCGATAAGTGTTGTTTCTGCCATGATGTGAGACAAGTTTGCTATTTTATGGATAAAGTATGTGGTGGACTGTGTGGCCGTGCATGAATTTGGAACGGTCTACATCGCCCTTGATGCCGTTGATGCGCCCTTTGCTGGTGTACTGCCAGAGTATGTATTTGTTGCCGTCGCTGAGAGTAGGCTTGTAGTCTTGATAGAATGCGATGAAAAGCGGATAATGTTCAAATCCGCGGTGGGCGAGATACCTGTTGTAGAAATTTACGTAAGTATAGAGGATTGGCGGACGGCCATAGTGCTCCTCCACTGCTTTGAGGAAGCGATGCAGACGGTTGGCAAAGGTTTCGACAGAAACGCCGTTGGCATGTTCTACGTCTACAACCGGAATGAGATCTTGCTGATCCGGATTGATGATAGAGAACATGTGGCGAAGTTGTGCTTCCTGGTCCACATGAGCCCGATAGAAATGATAGCTGCCCACATTGATGCCATTTTTGCGTGCTTCGGCGAGATTGTATTGATAATTTTCGTCTATGAAAGAAACGCTCTCCGAGGCTTTGATATATGCGTAGCCAACTTTGCCGCTGGCAGCGACTGCTGCCCAATCTATGCGACCTTGATAATGCGACACGTCGATGCCTTCGAGCAGCGTGTTGACCGGAGTGCGAGTGCCGCTGTGGGGTAGTGGAGAGTTGTTGAGGGCATTGTCGAGTCTCATCTCCATATAAGGGTCGGGAGTGAGGATCGGTTTACTAATGGTCTTGACTTTCTCCTTCTTGGGGGCAGAGTATGTTTGCGCGGAAAAGAGAAAGGGCATCAATAGTGCCAGCACGAATGTTGGATAACAGAAGTGTTGCATCGGAGGGGCGGTATCAGAGTTTTCTGCGCTTTACTCCCTGCACGGTCATCTTGACTGGCAGGATTTTGCCGTCCTTAGAAAATTGAAGCTTGTCGATGCACGTTTCGCGGGCATTGCCGTCGGTGTAGCCGAGAGGGTGGCGATGATAAATAATGTAGTATTCATTGCGCCTCTTGCCCTTAATGACAGAGTGATGGCCTGCTCCGGTGCCGATGGCTGGGTCTTGTTGCAAGATTACTCCCTCACGCTTGAAAGGGCCGAGGGGATTGTCGCTGACGGCATAAGCTACGCGATAGTTGTCCATAGTAAAACCTCCTTCGCTCCACATAAAATAATATTTGCCATCGCGTTTTAACATAAATGGCCCTTCCGTGTATCCTTCAGGAGTGATTTCCTTAAATGTCTCGCCGTCGTTAAAAGTGGTTAGCGAAAGCAAGTCTGGATTGAGCTTGACAACATTGCAGTGCCCCCAACCACCATAATACATATAATACTGACCGTCATCGTCGAGGAAGACATGCTGGTCGATAGGCTGTGCATTGTTTACTATCTTGTCGACAAGAGGTTTGCCGATAGCGTCTATGAACGGGCCTGCGGGACTGTCGGCTACGGCAACACCGATGCCGCCAAGCTGGTCGTTATTCTGGATATTGTTGCCACCGAAGAAAAGGTAATATCTGCCGTCCTTCTCTACTATAGAGGGCGCCCATAGTGCGCTTTTTAGCCACGAAATACCCTCGTTGGATAGTATGCGCTCGTGTTTCTGCCAGTTCGTGAGATCGGTGGAGGAGAATGCGTCCAACCATAATTGCTTGCTGAAAGCGGTGGAGTAGGTTGGGTAAATCCAGTAGTGCTTGTCGAAGACTGCGCCCTCAGGATCAGCGTACCAGCCGCTGAAAACGGGATTCCCCGACAGTTTATCTTTCTTTGCTGCCACAGTAAGGACTGAAAGCGTACATACTATGACAAAAAATATGATTGCTATATTTTTATACATTATTATAATCTTGAAAAGTGTTTTGCAAAATTGCAAAAAAAAAGTGGATTGACAAAATATCCGATGACAAATGATGAGTTATGCCAAGTTCTTGTTAACTTTGCGTCGTGAAAAATAAAAAAATAAAATGACATGAAAATGTTTACATTGTCTGCGCAGACCAAGTTGCGCAGTGTTGCTATTTTGATGGCCGCTATAGTGATCGGTGGGTTTGGCGCTGTGTTGACAAAGGCTGATTATACTATATATCCTGTGCCGCAAAGCATTACTTATGGCTCTACGCAGTTACAGCTGACGCGCAATGTTAATGTGGTTGTGGAGAAAGGTATAGATGAATACACTAAAGCTCGTCTGCACGAGGTAATGACGGAAGAAAATGGTGTCAATCTCACTTTTAGCAATAAGGCAAAGTCTGGAGTAAGCAATATCTGGCTCGGCATCAATGGTTCTAAGGGTAAGGCCGACAAGAAAGCTACCAATGTTGGCATGAAGCGCGAGGTGTTTGGCATTGTTGGCAAATATGACCGCCACATATTACGAGTGCACAACAGCGGTAAGGAAATTGCCGACGTTATTATTGTGGGTGAGCATACCAATGCTGTGTTTTACGCGCTTGCAACTCTTGAACAAATGCTGGAGCAGGCTCAGGCCGACGCTAATAATAACAAGAAACTGCAAGAAACCACAGTGGACGACTATGCAGATTTGCAATATCGCGGCATTGTGGAGGGATACTACGGCTATCCTTACTCTTTTGATGTAAAAAAAGACTTGATGCAGTTCTTTAAGCGTTACAAGATGAACACTTATCTCTACGGAGCCAAGAGTGACCCCTATCACTCCGGGTATTGGCGCGATGCTTACCCCGAAACCATTACATCGGTGCAGGAAAAGAATGGCTGGCTCTCGCAACAGATGATTCGTGAGCTCTCACAACTCTCTATGGAGACTAAGGTTAACTTTATCTGGGCTATTCATCCCAATAGCGGTAAGGCTGTGAACTTCCATACTGTTGATTCTACAGCCATGGCCGTTGATGACGTGATGTCTAAGTTTGAAAAGATGCACGCTCTCGGTGTACGTCAGTTTGCTGTTTTCCTTGATGATGCAGGCTGGGACTTCCGCGATGTAAACAATTATCGCGATTTCTTGACCAACCTTCAAGGCTCGCTTGAAAAGCGTTTTAACCGCAATGCCGTCAATCCTTCTGACACAGTGATGCCTATTCATTATGTTCCTCATATTTACGCTATCAATTTTGCTAATGAAGAACAGTTAAAGACATATTTCGACCCAATCAGTGAGACTCCTTCTAATATTGTGGTTTACACTACTGGTAGCGGTGTCTGGAGTTCTTTGCGCAATAATGATTTCATTAAAATGCAAGAGCTGATGAAACGTCCCGTTGCCCTCTGGTGGAATTATCCGTGCAATGATAATAAAGATGGTCGCGTCTATACTGCAGATATGATTTCTACTCTTCACGAGATGGGGCTTCCTACTCCCGATGATGCCATCCCGCAGTGTCTGGGAATGGTTAGCAATCCAATGCAGCAGGGCGAAGTGGCTAAGATTTGCCTCTTCGGAGTTGCTGATTACGCGTGGAATAACCGCGCATTCCGCAGTGTTGAGAACTGGAAGGCGTCCTTCGCTCGCATAGTGGGCAAAGAGAATGCTCCGCTCTATAATTATCTGGCCAAATATTTGCGTTACGAGGATAGCAATGATCTCGGTCAGCTTATCGACAAGTATAAGGCTGGTTATGCCGACGGCAAGTTTGAATGCAAAGCTTTATGCGACACTCTGAAGACTATTAAGAACGCCGCTGAGAGCATGTTAGCAATTGCTAATGCTCCTTGCAGCAAATCCGACGAGCTCTTGCTTAATGACCTTACCCCTTGGTTGCTCAAGTTGGGTAAGATGGCAGAAACTGCACTCGACCTTTTGGCTTTACCCTCCTATGCAGATGCAAGTGCAAAGGGTGTTCAACTATGCAAGGTTGCTCAAGCGCTTGCTGATTTCAAGGATAAGCGCGAATATAAGGTAGATGCTCTTGAGGGCATGGGTGAAAATCCGCCTTCAGAGCTTCATGCTGTAGAGCCCAGCCACAAGTATTTAATGCCGTTCATTAACTGGCTCTACGAACAGCAGAAATAAATACGCACTACCGATATAGGCGAAGATGTATTACGTAAGTAAAAAGATAGAGGTGGCTTTTGCCCATCGCCTCAAACTCAATTATCCAAGTAAGTGCACCAATCTCCATGGCCATAACGCGCATATAACAGTGTTCTGCCGCGCCGAGAAGCTTAACGAGAACGGCATGGTTATAGATTTCGCAGAACTCAAGACAATCATCGGCCAAATGCTTGATCATAAGTATGCTAACGACTTTGTGGACTTTAATCCTACAGCCGAGAACCTCGCGCGCTGGATTTGTGAGGCTGTGCCTAACTGTTATAAGGTGATTTTTCAAGAGTCGGAGAAGAACATCGCGGCTTATGCCCTTGATGACGATAGTACTATTTAGCAGTTGCGTTGTTAGCCAAATTAAAAGGTGAAACCAATCAACGAAATTTTCTATTCTCTGCAGGGAGAGGGTCGCTGGGCTGGTCGTCCTGCAGTTTTTGTGCGTTTTAGCGGCTGCAATCTGCGTTGTCCGTTTTGCGATACCGATCATACGGCACATGATATGCTCGATAATAAACAAATCCTCGAGCGCATCTCGCGTTTACGTCCGAGCGAGACCGATGATGACAGACCTATGCTTGTGGTGCTCACTGGTGGAGAACCGTCGCTCTATGTCGATGAAGCGTTTATCGTGGCTCTACATTCTGCCAACCTTTATGTGGCTATCGAGACTAACGGCACTCGTTCTCTTCCCGACGGAATAGATTGGATAACCCTCTCGCCCAAAGATAACTTCGTTGATAATGCTGATGTGGTAATCGATAGGGCTGATGAGGTAAAGTTTATCTTTGACGGGAACGATGTTCCCTCTCTTGATACCTATCCTGTTGTAGCCGACACCCATCTTTATTTGCAGCCTTGCGACACTGGCGATGCTGAACGCAACGCACAGATTATCTCTGCCGCTGTCAATTATTGCCTTGCACACCCGCGCTGGTTGTTATCTCTGCAGCAGCACAAGATTATTAACATTAAATAGTCTGTTGTTAGTGTAAAAAATAGTAATTTCGCATTCAGTTATAAACAGAATACTTGAATATGTACGGAAAATGGTTTGAATGCAAGGTGTCGCTCAAGCGCACTCTTGACGATGGTACGCAGAAACAGGTTAAAGAGAGTTATATTGTCGATGCGCTCAACTTCACTGAAGCAGAGACTCGCATTTTAGATGAAACTCGTGTCTATGGCGATGTTACCTTGGTCAGCATAAAATACTGTGAAGCAAATGAAATTGTGGATAGCCATAACCCTAATGATGGATACTGGTATAAAGTAAAGATAGCCATGATTTCTATTGACGAAAGTGCTGGTAAGGAGAAGAAAGTAAATGTAAATATATACGTTCGTGCTAAAGATTTTAAGTCTGCCCTTGCGAACACTGAGTCATATATGGGTGGTTCAGTTATGGATTATACCATAACTTCTATTACCGAAACAAATATCATGGAAGTTTTAGAGTACAATAAGCCTGCTGAAAATGCCCAGCAGAAATAAGCCAATGTCTACCATTGCAAACAACTTGTCTGATGTCCTCTCCACATTACCGGAGGGTGTCGAACTCGTAGCGGTTTCCAAATATCATCCTGTAGAAGAATTACAAGAAGCATACGATGCCGGGCAGCGTGTTTTCGGAGAGAGCATCGTGCAGGAGTTGCGCCTTAAACAGGCACAGATGCCAGATGATGTGCAGTGGCATTTTATCGGACATTTGCAGACCAATAAGGTTAAGTATATTGTCCCTTATGTAAGCCTTGTCCACGCAGTAGACTCTTATAAATTGCTCTGCGAAATCAATCGTCAGGCACTCCGATGTAATCGTGTTATCGACTGCCTGCTTCAGCTCCATGTCGCATTAGAGAAAACAAAGTTTGGTTTCACGGTTGAAGAATGTCGTTCTATGCTTGCTGCCGGAGAATGGCGCAAACTATCGGGAGTCCGCCTTTGCGGAGTGATGTGCATGGCCTCCAATACTGATGACGAGGAACGTGTGCGGCAGGATTTTCGCAGTGCCAATACTTTTTTTCATGAAATAAAGTC
This sequence comes from Prevotellaceae bacterium, assembly GCA_022508585.1. GTDB lineage: Bacteria > Bacteroidota > Bacteroidia > Bacteroidales > Bacteroidaceae > UBA6382. Next base: position 9,022 of record JAFLUU010000006.1, read on the forward strand.
GGACTATTTCGCAGACAATTCCTCTTTTTGCATTCGTTCCTACGGCATGAGCCACGATTATCTTATTGCTGTTGCCGAGGGCAGTAATCTTGTCCGAATAGGTACAACTATTTTCGGGTCTCGTCGCTATTAAATAAAAATAATATATAATAATTGCCTGAACAACGTGTCGATAAGTTTTTTTATAGCAAAACGATTATACCGCACCAATGATAACATAGGGCGCATTACTTCGCTCGGAGTAAATATCGCCACCGTGGGCATTGCTGTAGGGCTGGCGGTAATGATTGTTTCGGTAGCTGTGGTGTTAGGATTTAAAGACGAGATCAAGAACAAGGTCGCAGGTTTTGGCTCTCATATCCAGATACACAACTCCGATGCTATGCAGGTTTCCGATACCCTTCCTGTCATCGCTACTTCGGCTTTTGTTGATCGTTTGCGCAAGTGTCGAGGCGTAAGTCATGTGCAGCGCGTTACGCGCAAGACTGGCATACTCAAAACAGACACCGACTTCCAAGGCATTTCCGTTACAGGCATAGGCTCTGATTATGATACAACTTTCCTTGCTTCGCATCTGATCGAGGGCACTTTGCCACATCAAAGTGACGTAGCTTCGATGCCTCGATTGCTTATCAGCAAGGCCGTGGCCGATGCTCTTCGTCTCGATTGCGGTGACAAGGTCTTCGCTTATTTCTTTGACAGCGACATTCGTATGCGGCGTTATATTGTCTGCGGCATCTATCAGACCAATATGATGCAGTTTGACAATAACTCTGTTTTCAGTACACTTTCCTCGGTTAACAGTCTCAATCGCTGGGACTCTCTCTCTTGCTCCATATTAGAGATATTGGTTGACAATTTCGATGATATAGAGGATGTTGCCGACCATTTGGCCACCCTTAAACCGACAACTCCGGATCGCAACGGATGCTATTATTCTGTTTATACTATCAATGAGCTTTATGCAGCCATTTTCGATTGGCTCAAACTCCTTGATCTCAATATCTGGGTAATACTCGGACTAATGACCTGCGTGTGTTGCTTTACCGTTACCAGCGGTTTACTCATATTGATTTTGGAGCGCACTCCAACCATTGGAGTACTTAAAGCTCTTGGATCGCGCAATGCTTTGGTTAGGCGTGTGTTCTTACATTATGGTATTTTTGTTATTGGCCGCGGTTTACTTTGGGGCAATTTGGTCGGGCTATTACTTTGTTATGTGCAGTGGCAGTGGCATATATTTCCGCTCGATGCCACCAATTATTATGTTGACTATGTTCCTGTTATCTTTAATTGGTGGGGTGTGATAGCTCTTAATCTCTCTACGCTGTTTATCTGTACGATTACCCTCGTAGGGCCTACGCTTATCGTTTCGCATATCAAGCCCATAAAAGCGTTGAGGTTTGATTGATACATATTTTTCTTCTTTCTATTTCAAATCTTTTTTGAAATATCGTAGATTTATTCATCAAGGTAATTCTTGTAAAGCTTTCCCCGATTTATCCTTTTCGCAATTTTTTCTTGTATTTTATGTTTGAATTTTCAAATTCTTTGTAATTTTGCCGCGTTGTTTCTCTCAAGAGAGATGCAGCGCAGTTTTTGCTCTATCGTCTTCCGAATCAGCACCTCGATAGCACGAGTAATATGAGCAAATGAAATCTCCGTTGGAGTGTACGCATAGCGTGGGCTTCATCCATTGGAGATTTTAGGTCGTGCTGAACCTTGGAAGACGTATGGCAGTTGCTTGTGCGCTTCCTTTTTTTTATAGAGTTTGCTTGCTTAGTACTAACCACAAAATAATTTATTATGGAGAAAACGATTTAGTCCGCAACACTTCTATAGATTGTTTGCGTTTTATCGGACTATCTTTGATTATATTAGCCCATGTAATCCACCTGAAGTTTTGTTCAATTTACGTTGCTTTGATGTTCCGATGATGCTTTTTATCTCAGGTTTGGTCTATTCCAATCGAAAGATTGATTTCTCTGTATCATTTTTTATAAAGAGATTTTTGCGATTGGTAGTGCCTGTATATATATTTCTGACGCTATATTTTGTGTTGGCAATGGGACTGAAATACTTCTCTGGAATTAATCTCGGTATTACATCAGAGCATATTATAGGTAGCTACACTTTGATGGGCGGTATCGGATATGTATGGATTATTCGAGTTTTTCTGTTAATAGCGTTATTAACACCTTTTCTGATGAAGATAGAGCAAAGGCTTGGCGATTTGGCACTTATTATTTTTATTACTGTGCTTTCGCTATTACTTACTCTTGCTGTAGACCTTGGAATAGGTATAAACAATGTATTTGTAAATACTATGTTATACTATGCTGTTGGGTATTCTGTTCCTTTTATTGTTGGTTTACGCATAATGAGAACGGATATTACACATTTCAAACGATTACTATTACTTGTCGCAACTATTATGGTATTATTTTGTGTCATTCGTACAACACAGACTGGAATAACCAGTCTTTTGAATATCCAAGGCTCCAAATATCCTCCACAAGCCTATTTCCTATTTTATGGGTTACTAATGTCTTTGGTCTGTTATGCAATATGTTTTTATACAAAAATAGGAAAATATACAAATGCAATTTGTCGTTTTATCGGTAGTAATACAATTTGGATATACCTTTATCACATCCCCTTAGTGCAAATTACAAAAATCCTGTCTTTGCATTGGAGCTTGCGTTATGTCATTTCCTATGTCTTAGCTGTTGCTATATGTTATGTTCAAGTTTACATCATTGAAAAACTAAGAAAATACAACGACAGAAAAATATATAAATATCTACAAGGATAAAGGCTGCTCTAATAAACTATAGGGCTGACAATCTAAACTTTAAGACATATTGAATACCTTTTTGGCTTTCTTTGACTCTGCAGACATATCACTCTTCTGTTTAGGAATTCTTTAAAACATCTTTTTTTCATTATTCGTATTGTTGTCTCAATAAAATGCGTGCACGATTTCTGCAGATGCGTTAATGTTTTATGGGAGTGCGTGCGCATAGCATTTATTCGCGTTAAAATAAAGTTTAAGTGCGTTGAAACCACCATCTAAACGCGTTGAAGTTGTCAACTAAATGCGTGCGCGATTAAACGCCAACGCATTTAGATTTCAGTAGCACGCACTTAAATTCTGTGCGCACGCGTATAGATTTTAAGTGCTCGAATTATAATTTACAATAGCTGCTACTTGATATTAAATATGTGTATAGGAAAATAAGATAAGCCACATTATATACAAGTTCTTTAGGGTATGTCGCACTTGTTATAGAATGTATAACCAAAATAAAAGTGCAGACTTAATAAAAAGCCTGCACCAAATTATGAGAAATCTACTTAATTTATGCCTCAGCAGGAATTACTGCTACCACGCTTCGGTCGCGACGATCGTGGGTGAAGCTCACTGTACCGTCTACCAATGCGTAGAGTGTGTGGTCGCTACCCATGCCAACATTCTTGCCGGGATAGTGAACAGTGCCGCGTTGACGCACGATGATGTTGCCAGCCAAGCAAGCCTGACCACCACCAACCTTTACTCCTAATCGTTTAGACGCTGACTCACGTCCGTTCTTTGAACTGCCTACACCTTTTTTATGTGCCATTGTAGTATCTTGTTTTTATGGGAGTTAATAGAAAATTTACTTGCTTCTCGTGAGTCCTATGCCACAATCTGCTTTACTGTAATCTCGGTGAACTGCTGACGATGACCATTCTTCTTCTGGTAATCTTTGCGGCGCTTCTTGTGGAATACGATAACCTTGTCGCCTTTCACAAGCGGGGTCTTCACTTGAGCCACAACCTTTGCACCTTCCACTGTTGGAGTGCCTACGGTAATAGCACCTTCGTTGTCTACGAGGAGTACATCCTCAAACTCCAATTCCTGACCTGCCTCTGTGCCTGCCAGATGGTGGACAAAAATACTCTTGTTTGCTTCCACCTTGAACTGCTGTCCTTGAATTTGAACAATAGCGTACATCTTTTTATTTACTTATTATTATGACGCTTCCGTAAGGCGTACCCCTTCGTGGGGTCTCTTAATTGAGCCTTTGCGGACTAAAATCGGGCGCAAATTTAGTACTTTTATCTGATATTACAAAGAAAGTGTACTTTTTTTGTAATTATTGTCAAAATGCATGTCGTTGTTGTGATACCAGCTGGGTAGTCTTCCCGTATCCAGTCAATAAGCGAGTAATACAAGTGTCGCTTTATGCCATCGGCTTTGACAGGTATCAGACAATTCCTTGAGCAAATCGCGTCCGAATGATGTGGCATGTACTATGTTATAGTCGCTCTGGTGAGTGTTCCTACATAGAAAATATGTCATGGTGGCGCTTAGTGAAAGTGATGTACTTTGCGCCAGAGTCTTTAATGGCCTTACCTATACTGTTGCGTCAAAATGGTGGGGATAGAAAGCATCGGCGGTTTTGGCATACTCGTTCTTGTCAAGACCACTTGCTTAGATACCAATCATCATATGTGAAAGTGTTGTACATTTCCCCTTTACTTACAAACAGGTATGTTAAATTTAATGCTAAATACAGGATTGCAGATAGCGCTCGGCTTCTATTGCAGCACGGCAACCGGAGGCTGCAGCGTTGATAGCTTGGCGGTAAGTGGGATCGGCAACATCACCGGCGGCGAAAATGCCTGGCAGATTAGTGAGTGGGGTAATGCCTTGGGTAATAATATATCCTTGTTCATCTGTCTGAAGCCATGGACGGAATAGCTCGCTATTGGGCTGATGGCCTATTGCGAGAAATAAGCCGTCAACAGCAAGCTCAGAAGTGGACTGATCAGGTTCACCTTTGCGATGAATGAGTTTCAGCCCCTCTAATGCTTCGTTGCCATAAAGAGAAGTAACGTTGGTCTCGAACAGAATGTCAATCTTTGGATTGTCGAATACTCGCTGCTGCATTGCATGACTGGCACGCAGGTATGACTTGCGTACAATTAAATAAACTTTATTGGCCAATCCTGCAAGATAGGTTGCTTCCTCGCAAGCTGTGTCGCCACCACCGACTACAGCAACGATTTTCTTGCGATAGAAAAAGCCGTCGCAGGTGGCACAGGCACTGACTCCAAGCCCTTTATACTTCTGCTCTTCGTGTAAGCCGAGATATTTGGCTGTTGCTCCTGTGGCAATGATGAGGACAGGTGTGGTAAACTTTTGGCCATCATCGAGCGTTATAGTGTAGGGCTGCCGGCTGAGGTCAGTCTCGACAACAGTATTTGGTACGATCTGTGCGCCACAGTTAATAGCTTGTTGACGCATATTGTCCATTAACTGCGTGGCATCTATGCCGTCTGGAAAGCCTGGATAGTTCTCGACGAGAGTAGTAGTGGTCAGTTGGCCGCCAGGTTGGAGGCCTTCTATAATAATCGGTTGATGACCGCTGCGTCCGAGGTAAATAGCTGCGGTATATCCTGCAGGGCCAGAGCCGATGATTAATATCTTCATTTTGTTTATTATATTATTATCTAAGGTCAATTATTTCTGCAGATTTATATTCGTTAGCCGGGAATGTGAATGTAGAGGCATCGAATTTCTGCTTGGTTTTACAGTTGAGGATATTGATAAGAGTGTTACTCTTGCCTCGCTGCATATTTACGGATAGGGGATAGTAGGTAGATTTGTCTATCGTGATTATCATTTTGCGAAGCTTTGTGGTTGTTGAAGTCGCTGTTAACGTTACCTCATAGCAAGACTTGTCACGCATAGTAGTTTCGCGCATGATGTAAGTATAGCCTTTCTTGTAGATGTTGATGAAAAGATAGGGATTTATATTTTGTTGTTCTGACGCAGTAGGCGTAGTGATATTGACTTCGTTGGTTTGTTTGCGGTATGTCCACAATGTTTTGCCATCGTACCAGCATTTAACATTTGCGGAAGTAAGGTGGAGCATATTTTTATGCAAGTAAACGGTGCCAGACATATTGTTGCCAGATGCCGTGGCGGAAAAATCAGCTTTGATATCTCCGGCATTACGGATTACAGAGGCCGTTTTATCAAGAACGGCTTTAGCTTTACTATCAGTTTGTGCATTGATACTGACTATCCCGATGAGCAAGATAAGGGTTATTATAGATTTCTTCATAGTTTTTGTCTTTTATAATTAGGATTAAAAATTTTACTATAGTTTACAAAAGGCCTAAGGCATCAAGTTTGATATTTAGATCGGCTTCATCTACGATTAGCACGTCGCGAGGCTTAGAACCGCGAGTGGGCCCTACGATTTTGGCTTTTTCCAACTGATCCATAAGTCTGCCGGCTCGATTATATCCGATAGAAAAGGTACGCTGTATGGAGGAAGTGGAGCCTTGCTGACCATTGACTACATATCGTGCCACATCGACAAACATAGAGTCGTAGCGGTGGACTATGCCGTCGTTACCTTCAGCGTTGTCGTTTCCGAAGTCGCTGTCATCGATACTTACTTCGGGTAGAATGTAAGGGCGCAATGTACCATTTTGCTTGCTGATGAAATCGTTGATACGCTCCACTTCCGGAGTGTCGACAAAGGCGCATTGTACTCGCTCAACTTGTTTGCCTGCTGCAAGGAATAACATATCTCCGCGGCCAATGAGCTGGTTTGCTCCCATTTGGTCGAGAATAGTGCGAGAGTCAATAGAGGCCATTACGCGGAAAGCCATTCGGGCAGGGAAGTTAGCCTTGATATTACCGGTAATGATATTGGTGGTGGGGCGTTGAGTTGCAATGACCATATGAATGCCCACGGCACGGGCAAGTTGCGCGATGCGTGTGATAGGGTATTCTATTTCTTTACCAGCCACCATTATGAGGTCGCCGAACTCGTCGATAATTACCACGATATATGGGAGATAGTGATGCCCTTTTTCTGGATTAAGGCGACGGGAGCAGAATTTCTCGTTATATTCCTTCACATTGCGACAACGTGCGCTTTTGAGCAGGAGATAACGATCGTCCATTTCTTGACATAAACTTTTGAGGGTATGCTTTACACGATCCATGTTGGTAATGACAGGTTCTCCCTCGGACTCCCCAATCTCTGCCATGAAATTATACTCCAATGGTGCATAAACGCTGAACTCGACCTTTTTAGGATCAATGAGCACAAGTTTCAGTTCTGTAGGATGCTTTTTATAGAGCAGTGAGGTAATAATTGCGTTTAGGCCAACGGATTTACCTTGTCCCGTGGCACCTGCCACGAGAAGGTGTGGCATCTTTGCCAAGTCTTGAATGTAAATCTCGTTAGTGATGGTGCGTCCGAGAGCAATGGGTAGTTCGTAGTCGCATTCATGGAATTTGCGGCTATTGATGACGCTTTCCATCGACACAATCTTTGGCTTAGCGTTAGGCACTTCGATACCAATTGTTCCTTTGCCTGGGATTGGTGCGATGATACGGATGCCTATTGCGCTGAGACTGAGCGCAATATCGTCTTCAAGGTTGCGAATCTTAGCAATCCTCACGCCTACGGCAGGAGTAATCTCGTAGAGGGTAATGGTGGGGCCGACTGTAGCCTTGATGCTGGATATTTCTACACCAAAGTTGCGCAGTACGGTGATTATGCGCTCTTTATTTGCCTGCTGCTCTTCCATGTCGATAGACGAGTCTTGCTCACCATATTTTTTTAGCAGCTCAATTGTAGGATATTTGTAAAATTCAAAGTCGAGTTTGGGGTCGTAAGGTGTATTAAACGAGCCATGCTCAAAACCTTCGTCCTCGTCATTTTGTTCGGCCTTGTTGTCGGGAATATCTATCTCTAACGGAATATCGTTTGTTAATATATTATCGATTTGCTCGTTTTCGTCTTCGTTTTCTTGTGCAATATATTCTGCTTGCTTGTCGATAATGACGGGTTTATCATCTACGCTTGTACCGAGGTCGAGCACTGTGGCTGTTTGTTCTTCAGGATATTTTATTTCTGATTCTAAGTTGCTGTCTTGAATATCTGTGTCAAAGTAATTGGTGTCGTTATCGGTTATGTTATTGATGCGCTGCTTGACCTTGTTGGTGATGTTCTTGATTGGTTTTTCTACGTGCATCATCTTGCGGATAATTTCGATAGTCCGCCTTGTAAGGTAAATACAGAATAAGATCATTGTGACGGCCAAAATTGCAATCAATCCGAATTCGCCAATACTCTCTCTTAAGAAATTAATCATATTGATACCATGCGAACCACCAGGGTAGAATATATCTAATCCTTTGGGAAAGATATATGCTAACGTGATAGAGCCCCAAATCATTAGGAACGTGCAATTTATGAACTGTTGCGTGATCTTAAAGAAGTGGGTTTTCATTAGCTTCATTGCTAATAGCAAAAGGAAAACGGGAATGAAAATTGCAGTAAAGCCGAAACCTTCTTGAATAAAGTAGTTTGCAGCTTTCAGACCGAGTACTCCTCCTTTATTACTTACGTGCTCTATTATGGCATTATGGCTTTTGCCTGACAAAATTTCAAGATTAATGAAGTCTTCTTTGCCGTTAAAGATGAAAGACACGAATGAGACTATCAAAAACAGAGAGAAACATATCAACAACAAGCCCACAATGAAGCGTGCTGTTTCGCTGGGCTTAATGTTGCCAAACCACTCTCTCAGATTTAACTCTTTGGTATTGTTTGTGCTACTCTTTTTTTTGCTGTTGGCTTTGTTGCTCTTTTTTGTTTTTTTTGAGGCCATTGTTGTCTCAGTCAAAAGTCTTCTTTTTCAGTTCAAAATCTTTCGTAAGGTATTTCTCTCTCACAATAGGATTGACAGCTAACTCTTCGGGTAGACCGTGAAAGAGAATCTTGCCTTCAAACAGCAGGTACGCTCTGTCGGTAATTGCCAATGTCTCGTCCACATTATGGTCGGTAATTAGGATGCCAATGTTACGATCTTTCAACTTGTATACTACTTGCTGTATTTCTTCCACTGCAATAGGATCAACTCCGGCAAAGGGCTCGTCCAGCATTATGAATTTTGGTTCTATTGCCAAACAACGCGCAATTTCCGTCCTTCTTCGCTCACCGCCCGACAGACGGTCGCCTAAATTCTTTCGTACTTTCTCTAAACTGAACTCATGAATCAGGCTTTCTAACTTTTCTTTTTGGTACGCTTTTGGCTTGCCGGTCATTTCAAGTATGGACATGATGTTATCTTCCACTGACATTTTGCGGAAGACAGAAGCTTCTTGCGCCAAATAGCCGATACCATGCCTTGCACGTTTATAGACAGGAAATTTAGTGATGTCAAGATCGTCAAGAAAAATCTTTCCTCCATTAGGCACTATCAATCCTGTTGTCATGTAGAACGAGGTGGTCTTGCCTGCACCGTTAGGGCCGAGTAGGCCGACGATCTCTCCTTGTTTAACATAGAAACTTACGTCATTTACCACAGTGCGCTTGCCGTATATCTTGACAAGGTGCTCTACGTGTAAAATCATCTCTCCCTTTTTGGCTTCATCAAGGGATGTGCTTGTGTCTTCGTTAGTCATTGTTACTCCCTATGTCTGTGGTATTGTTGCGTAATCAATTTATTCTGCCACTTTCTTGCGAGGGTGGAATTAAAAGTTAGGCAAAGTTACAACAATTTTCGTGAAAGCAATGCCAAAAAAAATAAAATAACGTGAACTGGAATTTTGTATATTAATCTGTGTAAACGTAGGAACAAACTCAACTCTTACGAAAAACATTTTCACGAGTGTTGCCAGGCTTAATGACGAGCAAACGGCAACCATGCTTAGGTACAATGCACTCAAAAGTGTTAGTATGAGCGAGTTCTTTGATGTCTTGCTGTCTCCACGGGTCGCGGAGGATCTGAGTACCAAAGATGCCGAAATCTTTTGGAGAGAAACTGATAGCGGTGCTGTCTTGACCGAGATTAAATAATCCAACCGCTAAAGAACCGTTCTCCAATTGTTTTACCCAAGTTTGTTTGTCGCCGTCTATCTTGACAGGATATGCCTGTATGCCAAGCGGATCTTGGTCGATATCATTGATCTCACGATTACAAAGCAGGCTAAGCGTAAAATCGTCCATTTGGGAAATATCACAACCAATCAACAATGGAGCAGAGAGTAGCGCCCATAGTGATATATGAGTGTATTGCTCATCTGGAGTTAATCGAGTATAATGTAATTTATCACCCCAGCCAACCATTCCGACGATCAACATATCCGGATCAGCCCAATGTCCGGGTTTGTTGAAGCCGATCCAATGTTGTTGTCCCTTAAAGCCGATATTGTGGAGCGAAGTCCACGAATCATTTATGTCAACTGTCGTACGATAACAATTAGTATATTTTGCCCACACGGGAGCATTGGCGTATAAACTGATACCAGATAGACTATAGACAATATCTCGTTTTTGGCTTCGCAACGACTCATACATTTCTTTAACATGATAATAATCGTTGGGATACCAATCGTATTTAAGATAGTCAACTTTCCAATCAACCCACTGTTTTACGTCATTGTCAGTAAATGAATATTGTCCGTAATAATGATGTTGCCAACTAACACGGTCTCCTTCAGGATCATCAGCAGTACTTATTTTATAAAGATCATTATGATTTCCTTGAGTAATCCAAGGATAAGTACCATCTTCGTTGGGGCAAGTTGAGCCAATATGTCCTGCAAAAGTGATTACCCATGCAGTAGAATATACGCCCATTTTTAGCCCCATTGCATGAATGCTATCGGAAAGTCCTACGATGTCAGGGAATTTCTTGTTCGGTTGAATTGCATTATATTTGCCACCGCGAATACCTTGCCAACCATCATCTATATTGATGTATGTCCAGCCATAATCAATAAGCCTTTTATCTCTCATCGCCTTAGCTGAAGCCATCACTTTCTCTTGATTTACAGTATTACCCCAGCAATTCCATGAATTCCAGCCCATCGGCGGAGTAAGTGCAATATCATTGCCAACTTTGAAACGCACAACTCTTTTGTCTGCACCAAATGAGTTGGTAGCCGTTATCTCAACAGGATATTCGCCGCATTTAGATGTTTTTCCTGTTATTAAACCAGTGTTTTTATCAATTCTCAGACCTTTTGGTAATCCGTTTGCAGAAAAAGTCATCGGTCTTTCACCACTTGTTGCCGCAAGAAACAGACACTCGCTGCCCGGCCTTAGTCCAAATACCTTTGCACAATTTACTTGCGGACTTTTACTTGGTTTTGGCGTAAGAATATAATTGCTATAGTCAGGTATAATAACTTGTGCATTTATGCTAATGCCACTCAACAGCAAAACACTCAACAGTATCTGTAGATTTTTCATATAGATTATTTTTTAGCAAACAAGGGCACAGCTGTAAGTACTATCTCTTGATAAATTTCTTTCCTTGCGTAGTAACATAAATCTTTGTATTATTATGTGATGTTATGCGATGCCCTATAACATCATACGCCTCCGTTGTTTCCGTATTTTTAGCTTGGTTGTTTCTTATCCCAGTTTCGTCTTCTGCAAAGATTGCCTTTATTTGTGAATTATCAAATGCTTTGAAACGCACAGAATTACCGGAGCACCAATCTTTGGGCAACTCACGTCCATGATTATCTACCCAACCTACGAGTTTACAACCTGGATTTGGGAATGCAGTTAAAATTACTTGTTCGCCGGATTCATAAATATTGGTTTCGTTTTCAGAACGTACAGATCCGAGAGTCAGATCTGAAGAAGATACAGATATATTACATACATAATCCGGAGCTTCCATGACTTCGAGTACGATTTCATAAATAAAACGATTTGTATAACCATCAGGCTTGAAACATTTCATTTCAGAGTTCCATGCTCTATCATTCCATGAACTATCGAAACGCAATCGTATATGCGTTGTGCCTAATTTAGTATTGTATGGAAGTAGTACTGTAAACTTTCCAGTAGCCACTTCGGGATTGTCATTGCTTTGATATGTGCCGTAAGTTCCTAGCAGTTCAGTCTCACGATTCATTTCAAAAATACCATCAGAGTTGAAATCTACATACGCCGACAGGAAAAGCCACTTCAAGCCACCGGCATCTGTCCAATTTAAGCTGAATTCGCCACCAGGAGCTGCCTTAATACATGTTGGAATTTGCATAAATTGCTGATCAGGCACATCATTTGTTGAATAAACCTGCACACTCTCTCCATTTTGAGTATAAGACATTGTCTTTACGTACTGCAAATAATTGGCAATCGTTCCTTTATCTGCATAACCATCGGTCTCGGGCACGCCCCATTTGTTAAGGGTAAAAAAAGCAGTAAAACTTGCATCTTCACGGTCATAGTAAGTCATCGGATTATCATTACCGACATCGTTGCCATCAGCATCTTCCCAATGGTCGAAATCGTATTCGAGAGCAGAGTTAGCCCGTATTACTACATAGTCCTTAGTGTTAACGCTTGTCTTATCCGTTCCATCTATACTCACACTGCCTTGAGATGGATCGGAGGTATTTACACTGACATTACGTGGCTCAGTTATATCTATGAGTATACGAAGTGTGTAAGTCAGCATTGTACCATCAGTCAATATTACACGACAGAGATATTCTCCTACTTTCGTATCAACAGGAATGGGAAATATATTTGCAGCAATCTCATCACTATCAAAACGATCGTTTTTATTAAAGTCAATAGCAATGCCTTCAATCTTTGCCCCTTCGATATTAGGCGTGTAGTTGCTTGAAGGATAGGTGCAATCTACAAAAGAGCGTGCATCAGTCGTTAGTAATCGCGGAATATAGTAAATATCAGCATTCTCTATCATTGGCATAAATCGGCTCAAATACTTGGAGAGTAATCGCGATGCTACCATATGGGTATTACCTTTGCATTCTGAAGAATACGTGTCCGGATTGGAGTGAGCCCAATTCCATTCCCAATTAAACCAACCTTCCGTCGGAGCTTTCATGCCATTATCAAACCACATTTTCCAGCGCTGGTAATAAAAATCCTTAAGCATTCCTCCCCATTCGCGATAGCTGTAGTCACGCAGGCCACCACCCTCTGCCGCAGCTTGTGATCCCCATGTAGTAATAATGGTGCGTGCGTTATTGAGTTCTAACCAGTCAGCATCGGCGGATGATGTTTCTGCACTCTCTGCTGCTATTGCACGAGCTCGCTCGGTCCAGTTACCAAGGGTAAGATGTGAATTCGTATTGAGTAGTTCATCAATGTCAAGAATAAGTTGTAGGAATGCGTCCTTACGCTTGTTAAATAGTCCTGCATCTCCATCTGTGTAGGCTTGCTTGATGCCTGTGAGCAGACTTTTTGCATAATCTGTAAGCGCTTGACGAGATATGTCGGCGAGGTCGTAAGAGTAGTTCTCGCCACTGAGATTTGCATCAAGCAGCTTATATGCCGCCTCTATTACCTTGTTTTGATCGTAGAATATTTCTGTACCACCCCAACTCGACACGTTGTTTATTGTCAAAGCAGGGCGAGCGCAGATTATAGCCTCATGCGGCCCTTGCAAACTCGTCTGACAGTCTAAAGCAGAAGTTCGCAACAATTCCCATGCCTCTTTGACCAACATATTATCGGTATTATAGCGTCGAGTCGCGTATTCGCTTATCCATTCTGCTGCGTCGGGCTTCTCATTAAGCCACGGAAGTTCGAATAGGAGGTCATACATCACAGGAGTTTGTTCAATGGCTTCGGGAGCTGCACCGATGCCCTTAACAGAGGTCGTGTTGCGTGCGTTGAAGTAGCCGTCTATTACCTTATTAAAACGCCCGAAGAAACCAGTACGCCCGCCGAAGTTGAAGATTGTGCAGTAAACAGTTTCATGTCCCTTATAATTATTCCAACCTGGATTGCCGTCGCTATATAGGTCAAGCACGAGCAATTTTCCCTGCGGAATATTGTCCAGACACTTCCTCTGTGCCGAGCTCCACTGCCATGCTTGGATTACAAACTGCGAGCCGTTTTTCGCTTTGTCCATAGCGTTGTAAAGGTTTTGATACGCAAAGTCAACATTGGCAGGTGTAGCACCCCCTTCGTGGAAGGGGTCAATAGAATAATATTGACTCTCCCCTAAAACAACTTTTAATTTCTCATAATATTTTTCTGCCACTGCAGGAAAATACTCGCTATTGGCATCAAGTATGTAGGGGCGTATGAAGCCACACCATGAACCCTGCGATGTGGCGACAATACCTGTCTTGCTAGTGAAATTACTTGGCACCATTCCCGCGAATCCAGGTAACACCGGCTCAATGCCAAGCTCGCGCATTCGTGCAATCATCTGTTGCCCCATATTTGCCTGACGCTCATACCACCAATCCGGATTAGGACCACCCCATCCTTCTAAATTGTTCATGCCAAACCACGCCATAAAACATGGTCCTCCAACAAAGTCATTAGCTTCGCTCTTAGAGTATCCATATTCTTCTGTTAATAGCTTGCGCCACACTTCCTCTAAACCGATGATTTGCAGCGGCATGTTGACGCCATGCAGAGCCATCCAATCTATTTCCTGCTGCCAACGCTCCCATGTCCAGGTACTCATAGAGTAGGAGAATGTGCAGTAGTTAAGATAATAGCGATAGTCGGCAGTGGAGGTGTGTGTACTCTCATTAGTAGGTACAGGAAAGTCAACCCTTGACAAATCAGTGGTAAGGTTGTTCCATGATAGGTTGACGTTGGCATAATGGTTTAGATACCATCCTATACCAGTGGTCAATGCCGATAGAGTAGAGCCCTTGATACACGGTTTTCCATCGGCAACTGTGATAATGAATGTCTCTTTGCCATTATCAGCAATTGACTGGTCAACAATCGTTACGAGGCGCTCTGCAGTATCAGTTCCACCGATGCGATTGAGCAGGTCGCGCACAGCTTGAGGGTTAGTGTCTGCAGCAGTAGCGGCAAGCCAAGATGAAGCCATGATAGCAACTAAACGTACACGAAAAGCGATGCCCGTAAGGGCACGCATTGTTTTAGAAAAAGCGCTGTTTTTATACATAAATTCAGTTCTTTGTTTTTGCAAAGATAGTGCAAGCCAAGCGAAATACAAAATTTCTTTAGATTATTGTCGTGCGGAGAGCGATAAATGTCGTGAAAAATATTGAAAGAACGGCATTTGTCGTCGCAGGGTATGTTCTGATTCTGTTTGCGCCCGATGGTTCCCTTTCTAAGCCCGCAGATAATTATTTTATAGTGTTAGACGATAAACGTAATCGTCCATGAAATAGCCGTTTCCGATGTCGTTCTTTTCTGCACGGACGCGCTGGAAGCCGAGAGCCTCGTAGGAACGGATAGACGGATTGAAACGATTGACATTTAGCTCGATGGCATGGAGCCCAATCTCTTGCGCTTGGGCGGCAATGAAGCCGATAATCTGCCGAGAGTACCCCTTCCCACGCTCATGCTTGTAGAGATAGAGCTTACTGAGATACATACAATCGGAATGGGGGATAATGGCGATAAAACCAATGTTGTTCCCGTTTATTTGTATGAAATAATAGCGATAACCGTCGGCAATTTGTTGTAATATGGCGTGTTCTGACTGAAATTTCTTGAGCATATAGTCATTTTGCTCTGTGCCGAGAATAGGATCGTAATGCTCACGTACTATATTCGTGGCCATTGCTGACATTTTCTTGACGGCTTCTGTGTTTTTGCTGTCTAATAAGATAAAATCCATAAGTATAAAATACTATTGCCTGCGCCAGAAAGAACGAGTGAATGGCAGTAAGATTGCAAAAATCTCAAGCCTTCCTGCAAGCATGAGGAAACAGCAAATCCATTTGGCTGCTTCGGGCAAATCTGCCACACCTTGCATCGGACCATAGCGATGCCCAAAATTAGTACCGATATTGCTGATGCAATCAAGCGAAATCGCGCAACTATCGTAGCCCGGTAGCCCTACAATCATCAGTGCTCCTGCTCCAATCACGATGAGAAAGAGGAACCAGAAGAGAAGCGACATCACATTATGCTCGGCGGCAGAGTTTATCGGGGCTTTGTTTATTTGAACCGGTATCACGGCGTTAGGATGAAGAAGGCGTTTGAACTGTATGCGCGTGGTCTTAATGATAATCAGCATACGAATACTCTTGAAGCCGCTCGAAGTTGAACCGGAACAGCCGCCCACGAACATAAGGAACATCACCAACAGACAAATAGGGCGATACCATTGCTGATAGTCGTCGGCAATAAATCCACTCGTAGTGCTGATGGCCACACAGTTGAACAACGCCGTTCGTGCCGCGCGCTCAATGTCATAACCATTGTGGATAAATAGGCTTATCGCGCAGATAGCGGAGATAATAAGTATCGACGAGAGATAAAAGCGCAGCTCGTTGCTCTGGAAGAGCGGCGAGAGTTTACGCCGAGTGCCTGTAGTATATAAAAGGTAGAAGTTTGTGCCACCGAGAAGCATAAATATAATCAGGACATACTCTATTAGTGGCGAATTATAGTACATTATGCCGTCAGTGTGGGTGGAAAAACCGCCGGTAGCTATTGTTGACATCGCATGATTGATGCTGTCAAACAGATTCATGCCGCAGGCATATAGAGAAGCGGTGCATCCACATGTTAGCACTATATAAATCGACCAAATCCACGCGGCGGTAGTCTTTATCTTGGTGTGTAGCTTCTCTTGCCCGAGTCCGGTGGACTCTGCTGCGAACAGGCGGATTTCACCATTGCCAGACGCAGGCAGAATGGTCATCGTAAAGAACACAATACCGAGGCCGCCAATCCAATGCATGAAACTGCGCCAGAAAAGTATGCTGTGGGGCAACGCATCAACATCGGGGATAACCGTTGCTCCCGTGGCGGTAAATCCAGACATGGCTTCAAATAGCGCCGCCCCGAAGGTAGAGCATTGACCGTCTATGAGAAAAGGAATTGTGCCGAGCAGCGAGAACACAACCCAAGTCAGACTGACCACAAGGTATGCTTCGCGGCGATTTATGCTCTTACTGGATTTCAGTCCAATCAACTTGAGCACAATTCCCACCATGCTCGTAATAATCAGAGCCACAAGAAATGGCGCATGAGTCTGCTCCTTATATATAATACCGACAATCAGCGACACTAACATCATAAAAGCCTCGATTAGCACCAGCTGACCGAGTGCCCTGCATAATGTCTGCGGATTTATAATCTTTTTCTTCATCTTGTTTTGCCGAGGTGGCTGTTTTTAGGTCGATAAAAACGACAGCTTATGCCTTAGCCGAAGAACGAAGAAAGCGTCTTCAGTCCATTATCCACACAGATAGCCACCACTTTGTCGCCCTCCTGCACTTGAGTCATACCGTTGATTAGTTGTCCCTTGCCTTTGCGAATCAAACCGCCCAGCGTAGCGTTGGCAGGTAGCTTAAGGTCTTTGATAAGTTTCTTGGTAATCTTAGAATCCTTGGTAGCGGTAAACTCCGCCACATCGGCGTTGGCAACCATCAAGCTCTTGACATTGCTGATGTCTGCCTTGAGAATCATTCGGTAGATGTTTGAAGCTGAAATAGCCTGCTTGTTTATCAGAGTGCCGATATCAAGGCTCTCCGCCGTGGGGATAAAGTTGATATTGTCGAGCATTGCCACAGTTTTGTTTACCCCGAATTTCTTTGCAGTGAGACAACTGATGATATTCACCTCCGAGTTTGGCGTAAGAGCGATGAATGCATCGGCATCGTCCACATTCTCCTCTTGTAACAGCGACAGGTCGCGCCCATCACCGTGAATAACCATCACATTACTCTTGCTAATTCGCTTATTTAGCTCGTGGCAGCGGTTAAGGTCTTGTTCTATGATTTTTACATTCATATGCGAAGGTAACATCTGCGCGGTGAATGCCGCAGTGGTGCCGCCACCCATTATCATCACATCTTCCACATTAGTATAGTCGTCCTTGCCGCATATACTGCGTATGAAATCTTGATTACGCTTGTCGGCCATGAAGAAAACGAGGTCGTAAGGATAGATTATATCGTCGCCGTGCGGAATAATCGTTTCGCTGCCGCGTTTGATAGCCACTACATGATAGGCATTGTTCTGGTTTGGCAAGTCTTTTAGGGGAGTGTGGAGTATTTTACAGCTCTCGCGCACCTTTACTCCGATGAGAGCCAGATTACCATCGCCGCCATCGGGCTCCCACCACATGCGCGCCCAACTGCGCTCCACCGAGCTGACAATCTCCTTGGCGGCAACCATCTCCGGAATGAACATGCCGCTGATACCCATCTCCTTGAAGAACTCTTGCGGCTGCTTGCTTAGGTATTCCACGCTGTCCACGCGTGCAACCGTGCGCCGAGCCCCCAATTTGCCTGCCATCATACAACAATTGATGTTGAGATTTTCGTCAGGCGTTACACCGATAAACAAATCGCAGTGATTCACGCCTATTTCCTTGAGGCCGACAATCGAAGTGGGCGACATGACCTTTGCCATCAAGTCGTAGTTGAGCTGCAGCGCATCGAGCTTGTCTGGATTTTCGTCAAGTACGATGATATTGTGGTTCTCTCGGGCAAAAAGTTTGGCCAAATGAGTGCCAACCCTGCCGGCGCCGGCAATGATAATCTTCATCTTCTATTCTATAACCTTTTCTATTGCTTCTTGGTCAAGGCCAACCAATTTATACAACTCGTTCACGGCACCATGCTCCACAAAGTGGTCAGGCAACCCCATTCTGTGGAGCGGAGTGTGGCATTCATGATCTTGCAGCCACTCGGCAACGGCACCACCGAAGCCGCCGCTTAAAGAACCGTCTTCCACGGTAATTATCTTCTCGTATTTTGCTTCAGCCACTTCGTGTAAGATGTTTTCATCTAAGGGCTTAACGAAACGCATATCGTAGTGAGCGATGCTATTGCCTTTGGCTGCGAGTTTATCAATCGCCTTACTTGCCGTAACGCCTATGGCGCCTAATGAAAGTACGCACACCCTGTTGCCGCTGCGCAGCTTGCGCCCTCTGCCCACGCCGACAGTCTCCATAGGCGTGCGCCAGTCGACGGTAGAGCCCTTGCCGCGTGGATAACGAATCACCCAAGCCCCCTCAGCGAGCGCGGCGGTGTACATCATGTTGCGCAACTCTGGCTCAGTCATGGGCGAGCAAATCGTTAGGTTAGGCACCGTGCGCAGAGCTGCCATGTCAAATGCCCCATGGTGGGTAGGGCCGTCTTCACCCACCAATCCGGCGCGGTCAAGACAGAGCACCACATGCAGATTGCTGATAGCCACATCATGAATGATGTTGTCGTAGGCTCGTTGCGCAAACGACGAGTATATATTGCAGAACGGAACGAGTCCACCCCTCGCCATGCCGGCAGCCAGCGTTACGGCGTGTCCCTCGGCAATACCCACATCAAACACACGCTCGGGCATCTCGTGTTGCATGATGTTCATCGAGCAGCCGGAGAGCATCGCAGGGGTAACACCCACAATCTTCTGGTTTTGACGAGCCAGTTCCAAGAGCGTTTCGCCGAACACAGTCTGGAATTTCGGCGGCAGGTTGCCGCAATCCTCCTCCTTCAAGCGTTCACCGGTCTTGGGGTCGAACATACCCGGGGCGTGCCATGCCGTAACATCGCGCTCGGCAGCCTCATAGCCCTTGCCTTTTACAGTATGAATGTGCAGCAACTTCGAACCTGCCATGTCCTTGAGTATTTGCAGCATCTCCACGAGGCGAATCACATCGTGGCCGTCGGCAGGGCCGAAGTAGCGAATGTTCATACCCTCAAATATATTCTGTTCGCGCGTTAGGAGCGACTTAAGCGAGTTGTTAAGGCGCAGAATGGCATTCTTGCGCTTCTCCGTCAGCACCCCGAGGCGGTTTAAGTTGCGCGCCATGTGAAAACGGAAGCGGTTGTACCACTTACTCGTGTGCAGGCGCAATAGATACTGCTTCATGCCGCCCACGCTGTGGTCGATGCTCATATTGTTGTCGTTGAGGATTATGAGCATATCGTTGGGCGTTGCCGACACATTGTTCAGACCTTCAAATGCTAAGCCGCCGCTCATCGCGCCGTCGCCGATAACCACAGCCACCTTGCGCTTCTTGTCTCCTTGCTGCTTGGCTGCCACCGCCATGCCCAAACCCATGGATATAGAGTTGGACGCGTGGCCGCAAGTGCAGCTGTCATATTCGCTTTCTTCGGGCGAGGGGAATGGTTTGAGCCCGCCCAACTGACGATTGGTGCTGAACGCATCGCGACGCCCCGTCAAGATTTTATGACTATAGGCCTGATGTCCCACATCCCAGACAATGCGGTCGTAAGGCGTGTCAAACACATAGTGTAACGCCACCGTAATCTCCACCGCACCGAGACTGGAGGCGAGATGACCCGGGTGTTCTGCCAGCACCTCTATGATGCGGTGTCGTATCTCGCTGCACACTTGCGGTAACTGCTCCACTCTTAGTCGGCGCAAGTCGGCAGGCAGATCAATTGTGTTGAGCAATTTATAATCGTAGTCTGTATCTTCCACAATATAGATGCAATATGCAATTTAGTGCAAAAGTAGCAACTTTTTATCAATACTCGTGCAACAAACCACCCCTTTTCGTCCTTTCGTCGCCTTTTCCCCTTGCAAAGACAGCATCTCACAACTCCTTGCGCACATCTCGCCGTTCTTATCTCGCGAAAATGCGCTGAAATTCGCGTGTACGGTGTCTTGTAGGCACACGGGGATTTTCGCGCAACTTTTTTGCGCCTTCGCACACCCTAACTCGCTGATTGATATAACGCTTTTCGGCTACTTTTTTGCAGCGAAACCACACATTCTACGCTCAAAACATTTGTTTTGCACCTTTTGATGGGGCAAAACACCTATATTATCCCTCCAATCATCCCCGATTTTTGTCGTTTTAGTGCGTTTTTCCTCCAAAAACACGCAAAATTCGTCCTAAAACATCGTGTTTTTGTTTCACCGCTTTCAGGGTTCAGTTTGTATTACGCACTTCAGCAGAGGTTTCGTACCATTTTGGATTGTCTTTTACTTTTCTGCAGAATCCCACCTTACTCATTTTTTTGTTAAATTTTCTACAATTTTTTCAATCCACGATTTCCTTTATTTAATTCTTTTTGTGGAAGTTGACCCACAATGGGGGCAACGGGGCAAAGGAGTAGACTTCAAAATGTACCCTCCCGAAGTATGCGTAAATACTTCACCGCAATTTTTGCATTTTCTTGTCTCTAATATCAACATATCACTGTTTTTTATGATTTATTTGACAAAGTTACTGCCATTTGGCGACAGAAGCGAATATTAACTTCAATTTTTTTTAATTTTCCACCAAGTGGCATATTATAAATGGTAATTTTGTATCAGGCATTATAGACTATGTTGGCAATGTATTACTACGACCTGCAAGGCCGCCGCGTGGCTGAAACATCACAAACTGGGCGTGAAGTGAGCTCGCGAACGGCAAACACGAAGTGGGCGCAAGCCGAAGCAGCGCAGTCACGCTAAAAGCGTGGGGCGCTACGAGCGGAGGCGAGAGCGTTAGCGACACAAGGCGACACAGCTCCACCTCACGATAGCAAACCTCACCAATAATATGTAAAACATCGCCAAACTGATACCATACCCCCTCAAAGTTCATAGAAAAACCTATCGCGCGAGATTTTTTATCGTTCTCGCGCGTAGAAATGTCGTCAAAATTTGAAAATTCATATACAAATTCTCGAGAAATCATATAAGAATTATTATAACTTTATATATGAATTTTTGAAAATTCGTATATGATTTTTTGAAGTTCAACGACATTTCTGCAAATTTCCACGACATTTCGACGCGTGCGATGGGCTTAAAATCGGGCGCGGAGACCTTTTTGCCGTGTGCTAACGAGGTTGGGTATTGTGTGCGCGAGAAAATGGTGTGGAGGTGCGATGTTGTGTGCAGGGACGAGCGGACATTAAATAAAGGTGTGCGTATTATTAAATGGTATGCTCGCACTATTTAATATGGTACGCGCGAAAAATATCTGCGCAAATAGTGGTAGGGGAGGGCGCGTATATGTGAGTTTTTTCGTAATTTCGCGAAAATTTTAGAATACTATGAAAATAGGGTTTGACAACGAGAAATATCTGGCTATTCAGTCGGAACATATCAAGGAGCGCATCGCTAAGTTTGGCAACAAGCTGTATTTGGAGTTGGGCGGCAAGTTATTCGACGACCATCACGCGAGTCGTGTGTTGCCCGGCTTTCAGCCCGACAGCAAGCTGCGAATGCTGCGTCAGCTGAGCGACTCGGCTGAGATAGTGATTGTGATTAGCGCCGTGGACATCGAGAAAAATAAAATTCGCGGCGACCTCGGCATTACTTACGACGAAGATGTGCTTCGCCTGCGCACTGAATTTCAGAAGCGCGGCTTCATGGTGAGCTCTGTGGTCATCACTCATTACAATGGCCAGAACTCTGCCGACCTTTACCGCCAGAAATTGGAGCGCCTTGGCATCAAATCGTACTATCACTACACCATAGAGGGCTATCCCACTAATGTGGCGCTCATAGATTCCGACGATGGCTTCGGGCGCAACGATTATGTGGAGACTACGCGCCCCCTTGTGATTGTTACGGCGCCCGGACCGGGCAGCGGCAAGATGGCTGTGTGTCTCAGTCAGCTATATAACGAGCATAAGCGCGGCATCGAGGCCGGCTATGCCAAGTTTGAGACTTTCCCTGTATGGAATTTGCCGCTGAAGCACCCTGTGAACATCGCATACGAGGCTGCTACTGCCGACTTGGACGATGTGAATATGATTGACCCCTTCCATTTAGAGGCGTACAACAAGATTGCTATCAACTACAACCGCGATATTGAAATCTTCCCTGTACTGAACGCCTTGTTTGAGGGCATCTACGGCACCAATCCCTACAAGTCGCCCACCGATATGGGTGTTAATATGGTGGGCTTCTGCATCTGCGACGACGATGTCTGCTGTCGTGCTTCGTGCGACGAGATTATCCGCCGTTACTACACGGCTCTCAACCGCATGGCGGAGGGCGACTGCAACGATGCGGAGGTAAACAAGATTTCCCTGTTGTTCAAACAGGTCCATATCGACGT
>JAFLUU010000060.1 GCA_022508585.1 Prevotellaceae bacterium
CAGTGGAAAGAGTGGGCGAAATGCTGTCGAGCGGCACCCAACTATGGTGCATCTCGATCTGCTGCCCATGCTTGGCCTGCTGCACACAGCGTATGAGCATCAGCGGACTGACGTAAACGGGCAGCCAGCGGCATACAAAGACGGCCAAAATGCTCGATCCGAAAAACAGAATGAACGCCCAAAGAATTATTCTCCTTATAAATTTCAGCATAATTGTGCTGCAAAGGTAGATAATTTAGACTAAACGCTGCACATTGGAGATTGATAATCGGTTTATGTGTCATTTTTTTTGTAATTTCGCGGGCAAAATAATTTATATCTATTTTTATGGCTATAGAGCTTAAAGATCTTACCAAAAAGAGTGAGAATTATTCACGTTGGTATAACGAATTGGTGGTTAAGGCCGACCTTGCCGAGCAGGCCGACGTCAGAGGGTGTATGGTTATCAAGCCTTACGGCTACGCTATCTGGGAAAAGATGCAGCAGGTGCTGGACGGAATGTTCAAGGAGACCGGTGTGCAAAATGCCTACTTCCCTCTGCTCATTCCCAAGAGCTTTCTGTCGAAAGAGGCCGAGCATGTGGAGGGCTTCGCCAAGGAATGCGCCGTCGTTACCCACTATCGCCTCAAGACCAACGAGACTCACGACGGTGTGATCGTTGACCCTGAAGCCAAGTTGGAGGAAGAGCTGATTATCCGCCCCACTTCGGAAACTATTATATGGAATACGTTCAAGAACTGGATTAAGTCGTACCGCGACCTGCCGGTGCTGTGCAACCAGTGGTGCAATGTGATGCGCTGGGAGATGCGCACACGCCTATTCCTGCGTACTTCGGAATTTCTCTGGCAGGAAGGGCACACAGCCCACGCAACTCGTGAGGAGGCCGAGGAACGCACGAAGATGATGATCGGTATATACGCCGACTTCGCCGAGCGTTACATGGCCGTGCCTGTGGTACAGGGCGTGAAGAGCGAGACTGAGCGTTTTGCCGGCGCATTAGACACCTACACCATCGAGGCTATGATGCAGGACGGCAAGGCTCTGCAGAGCGGCACGAGTCATTTCCTCGGCCAGAACTTCGGTAAGGCTTTCGGCGTGCAGTTCCTCAACAAGGAGAACAAGCTCGACTACGCTTGGGCCTCGTCTTGGGGCGTGAGCACCCGCCTTATGGGTGCGCTCATCATGACTCACTCCGACGACAACGGTCTTGTGCTGCCGCCGGCGCTGGCTCCGATACAGGTGGTAATCATTCCTATCGGCAAGCCGGCTCAGATGGAGGCGCTCGACCTCAAAGCGGCCGAGATGGTCAAAAATCTGAAGGCTATGGGCGTGAGTGTGAAATACGACAACGACGACAGCAAGCGCCCTGGCTTCAAATTTGCCGACTACGAGCTGAAGGGCGTACCTGTGCGCATCGTACTCGGCGCTCGCGACCTTGAAAAGGGCGAGGTGGAGATTATGCGACGCGACACGCTTGAGAAACAAAATGTCAGCGTGGAGGGTATTGAAGAATACGCAAAGAATCTGCTCGACGAGATACAGCAAAATATCTACCAGAAGGCGCTCGACTACCGCAAGGCGCACACTTATGAGTGCAACGACTATGAGGAGTTTAAGCAGAAGATACAAGATGGCGGCTTCTTCATCTGTCCGTGGGACGGCACCGAGGAAACCGAAACGAGAATCAAAGAAGAGACACAAGCTACCATTCGTTGCATTCCGTTTGAGGTTGATCAATCCAACCCCGGCACTGATATGGTCAGCGGCAAGCCTGCCAAATATAAGGCTCTTGTGGCTCGTGCTTATTAACAAATCATTCTCGTGGATATAGCTATCATAAAATACAATGCCGGCAATATCTGCTCTGTCGCAAATGCGGTAAGACGACTCGGAATAGAGCCTGTAATCACCGATGACGCGGAGCAAATACGCAAGGCCGACTGCGTGCTCTTTCCCGGGCAAGGTGAAGCGGCCTCCACGATGCAATACCTGCGCGAGCACGGCCTTGACACCTTAATCCGCGACCTGCGCCAGCCGGTGCTGGGCATCTGCATCGGTATGCAACTCCTTTGTCGCCACAGCGAGGAGGGCAACACCGATTGCCTCGACATTTTTCCTGTCGAGGTCAAGCGTTTCCGCCCTACCCTGCACAATCAGAAAATTCCGCACATGGGTTGGAACAGTCTCAGCAACCTACGGAGTCCTCTATACGACGGCTTGAACGAGGGCGACTTCGTATATTTCATACACAGCTTCTATGTGCCGAGAAATGAGTTCTCGATTGCCGAGGCCGACTACATACAGCCTTTCTGCGCCTCGATGCGAAAGGATAACTACTACGCAACGCAATTTCACCCCGAGAAAAGCGGGCGCATCGGCGAGCGTATTTTGCGTAACTTCATCAATCTCTGCAACGCATAGACTATGATACAACTTATTCCCGCCATTGACATCATCGACGGCCACTGCGTTCGCTTGACAAAGGGGCAATATGAGAGCAAGAAGGTGTATGACCTCTCCCCTCTCGACATTGCACGCGATGTGGAGCGCCTCGGCTACAAGCGTCTGCACGTTGTAGATCTCGACGGCGCCAAATCAAACCATGTGGTCAACATGGAGGCGTTGCGCGAGATTACCAAACACACTAAACTGCTCGTTGATTTCGGCGGCGGCATTAAAACGGACGAAGATATCAAAGCGGTATTCGACAATGGCGCGACTTACGCTACTGTCGGGAGCATAGCTGTCCGTCAGCCCGAACTTATGAAGCGCTGGATCGACATTTATGGGGCTGATCGCCTCATTCTCGGAGCGGATGTCAAAGACGGCTTCATCAGCATCAGTGGCTGGCAGGAAAGCAGCGAGCTACGACTAATTCCATTTATTCGTAGTTACTACGAGCTGGGCATTCGTCGTGTATTGTGCACGGATATTAGCCGCGACGGTATGCTACAGGGCACCGCTGTCGACCTATATAAGGAAATCATGCAGCATTTCCCCGACCTTCAGCTGATAGCCAGCGGCGGCGTCAGCAACGAACAGGATATTGTCATACTGAATAAAGCCGGCATACCTGCCGTCGTATTCGGCAAGGCTATATACGAAGGCCACATAGACCTCGCCACTCTTGCCGCCAAATTTCCGTCATAACCGTTCAACATACACAAAATGCCCCTCGCCAAACGCATAATTCCCTGCCTCGATGTCAAAGACGGCCAGACCGTGAAAGGCACGAACTTCGTAAACCTGCGCTATGCCGGCGATCCGGTGGAGCTTGGTAAGGCATATAGCGAACAAAATGCCGACGAGCTTGTGTTTCTTGACATCACTGCAAGCCACGAGGAGCGCAAAACATTTACCGACATGGTGCAGCGCGTAGCTGCCGAGCTGTCTATTCCCTTTACCGTGGGCGGTGGCATCAATGAGCTGCGCGATGTCGACACTATGCTGAACGCCGGAGCTGACAAAGTCAGTATCAACTCCGCCGCGCTGCGCAATCCTAACCTTATCGACGAGATTGCCAGCCATTTCGGCTCTCAAGTCTGCGTTGTGGCCATTGATGCAAAAGAAGTCAACGGCCATTGGCAATGTTACATTAACGGAGGACGCGTTCCTGTCGACCGTTCTCTTTTCGATTGGGCTAAAGAGGTAGAACAGCGCGGCGCAGGTGAAATTCTTTTTACCAGTATGAACCACGACGGTGTTAAACGCGGCTTTGCCAACGATGCTCTTGCACAATTGGCCGACACTTTATCAATTCCGGTCATTGCCAGTGGCGGTGCAGGTAACATGGAGGACTTCCGCGATGTCTTTACACTCGGCAAGGCCGATGCTGCGTTAGCTGCCAGCGTCTTCCACTATGGCGAAATAGGTATTTCCGACCTTAAGCACTATTTGCGAAAAGAGGGCATCAGTATAAGACTTTAATTCCTTACGCATTTTTTTTAACTACTAACGAAACAGATGATTGACTTTAAGAAAATGGACGGCCTCGTGCCTGCAATAATTCAAGACGCCACGACAAAGACCGTGCTTATGCTCGGTTTTATGAATGAAGAGGCTTATATCAAAACTCTTGAGACGAAAAAAGTTACATTCTTCTCGAGAACGAAACAGCGCCTCTGGACTAAAGGAGAGGAAAGCGGCCATTTTCTGCACCTCGTTGACATCAAGATAGATTGCGACAAAGATACCTTGCTCGTTCTCGTTCATCCAGAAGGGCCGACCTGCCATAATGGCACCGATAGCTGCTGGGGAGAAAAGAACGAGGGTAATCCGCTACTTTTCCTTAGTGAATTGCAAGATTTCATCGAGAAACGCCACAAAGAAATGCCGGAAGGCTCATATACCACCTCGCTTTTCCGCGATGGCATCAATCGCATCGCCCAAAAGGTTGGCGAAGAAGCACTTGAAGCTGTTATTGAAGCCTGCAACGGCACTAATGAGCGATTGGTCTACGAAGGTTCTGATCTTTTCTACCACCTTATCGTCCTTCTTACCGCCAAAGGACTCCGTATCGAGGATCTTGCCCGTGAGCTGCAAGTGCGACATAATCCTAACTGGCAAAAACATTAAGCATATACATTGGTTGCTCCCAAGATTAAGATTATTCCTATGCTTCTAAATTATAATAATGTAGAAATCAAGTATGGCGACGTCGTCATTCTGGAGGAAGTAAACTTTCAAGTCAATGAAGGCGACTACATCTTTGTTACCGGCAAAGTCGGCAGCGGCAAAAGTAGCCTGCTTAGCACTATTTACGGAGAACAAAAGCCTACAGCCGGCGAAGCAGTGGTGCTAAATACCAAGATGCACAACATTAAGCAAAAGCAATTGCCTGCTCTTCGCCGCCAGTTGGGTATGGTGTTCCAAAGCTTCCACCTTCTTACAGACCGCACGGTAGGCAAAAACATGGAGTTCGTGTTAAAAGCAACAGGCTGGAAAGATAGGAAACATATACAAGAGCGAATTGCCGAAGTCTTAGACAATGTTGGGATACTTGACAAGATTGATAAATTCCCTTACGAGATGTCTGGCGGTGAGCAGCAGCGTGTAGCCATTGCTCGCGCATTGCTCAATAAGCCTAAAATTATTTTAGCTGATGAGCCGACAGGTAATCTCGATCTTGAGAGCAGTATAAGCATTGTCAAACTCCTTAACAACATTCGTAACGAAGGCACTGCCGTTGTGATGACCACTCACAATTACCAACTGATGAGTCTTATCGACGATGCTACCATATATAATTGCAACGAGGGGCATTTTGTCCTGCAAAAACGTGAGACAACAAATTAACCATAGCACAAAACAAAAACCAAGAATATGAAAATACAGAAATTCGGTGGCACTTCGGTAGGCTCGCCGCAGAGAATGAAAGATGTGGTAAACTTAGTGCGTAAGAATGAGCGCAGTCTCGTGGTATTGTCCGCTATGTCAGGCACCACCAACTCGCTTCTGGAAATTGCCGACTACTATGCCAAAGGCAACAAGGACAGCGCATCGGTAATGATAGCCAAGCTCCATGCCAAGTACAATCAGCATATAGACGAGCTCTACTCTACCTCGGAGGCAAAGGACAAAACACGCCAGTTCCTTGACGGCATCTTCACTAAGCTTCTCAGTTACAGCAAGTCCGCCTTCACTCCTCAAATGCAGAAGGAGATTGTCAGCTTTGGCGAGATTATGAGTACCAACATGGTTGCCAATTACTTCAACGAGATTGGAGTAAAAGCCGTTCTAATCAATGCCTTTGACTTTATGCGCACCGACAAGGACAAAGAGCCCGATCTGCACTACCTCAGCGAACATATCAAGCCGCTCATTGAGACAAATAATGACGCGCAATACTTTATTACCCAAGGGTTCATCTGCCTTAACCATGAGGATGAGATAGACAACCTACAGCGTGGCGGCTCCGACTACACAGCATCGCTCATCGGTGCTGCACTGAAGGCTGATGTCATTGAAATCTGGACCGACATTGATGGTATGCACAACAATGACCCACGCTATGTTGACAATACAAGCCCCGTCCACCAACTTTATTTCGAGGAAGCCGCCGAATTAGCCTATTTCGGCGCCAAGATACTCCACCCCACCTGCGTCTTGCCAGCCAAGGCTGCCTGTGTGCCCGTCAAGTTGCTTAATACTATGGAGCCCGAAGCTGAAGGCACAACTATCAACAACGCTTTCCTGCCACACGCCATCAAAGCCGTGGCCGCCAAAGACAATATAACAGCCATCAAGATTGTCAGCTCACGTATGCTACTCCAGACTGGCTTCTTGCGCAAGGTTTTCGAAATTTTTGAGACTTTCCATACCCCCATCGATATGGTAACAACCTCTGAAGTAGGCGTATCTATGACCATTGACAACACCGATTACCTCGCCAACATCGTCGACGAACTCAAGAAGTACGGAACGGTTGAGGTAGACAAAGAGATGTGTATCATCTGTGTGGTTGGCGATTTGCGCAGCGAAAATAAAGGCTTTGAGTCCAAGATTACCAACGCCTTACGCAATTTACCGATACGCATGATTTCCTATGGCGGTAGCAACTACAACATATCTTTCCTCATTCAGCAGGCCGACAAGCAAGTTGCTCTACGTGCTTTGAGCGAAGAATTATTTTAATTTAACATTAACAGACATTTTCTTATGCTACAAACATTTGATATTGCCACTCGCACACCTTATTATATATACGACACAGAGCTTTTTGCCCGCACCATCCAAACAGCTAAAGCAGAAGCAGCGTGTCTACCCACTGCACAGATACATTTTGCAGTCAAGAGCAATAGCAATATTCAGCTACTATACATCGCTGCCAACGAGGGCTTAGGCGCAGATTGTGTCAGCGGAGCAGAAATAGAGCATTGCATCGCTTGCGGCATTCCTGCCGAAAAGATTGTGTTTGCCGGCGTTGGTAAGAGCGATGAAGAAATCAATATCGCTCTCGATACAGGTATCGGATGTTTCAATGTGGAGAGTGTGCCAGAGCTTGATGTTATCAACGAACTCGCTGCTGCCAAAGGCAAAGTTGCTCCTATATCATTCCGTATCAATCCTAATGTAGATGCACATACACACGCCAACATTACTACGGGACTTGAGGAAAATAAATTCGGCATAGCTATGAGCGATATGGTAGCCGTGATAAACCACGCTAAGCAGCTGAATAATGTGCACTATCTCGGTCTCCATTTCCATATCGGTTCACAAATACTCGATATGACCTGCTTCCGCCTGCTCTCACAACGCATAAATGAATTGCAAGACCAGCTTGAGATTGCCGGCATCAACGACACGACCAGTATCAATGTAGGCGGAGGTCTCGGCATAGACTACACAAATCCGGAGTTAAACCCTATCCCTAATTTCCGCGATTATTTCCGTGTTTTCGCTGACAATTTGTGTCTGCGCCCAAGTCAAGCACTTCATTTTGAGTTAGGTCGAGCTCTCAGTGCGCAATGCGGTAGACTCATCACTAAATGTCTCTATGTCAAGACAACTGCCACTAAGCAGTTTGCCATTGTCGATGCTGGAATGAGCGACCTTCTTCGCCCGGCCCTTTATGATGCACACCACAAGATTATAAACCTTACCGGTCGCAAGGAGCAACGCCCTCTGCACACTTATGATGTGGTAGGCCCCATTTGCGAAAGCAGCGATGTCTTTGACAAGAATATTACACTCCATGAGGTTCGCCGCGGTGATATGCTTGCCATTCTATCTGCTGGAGCCTACGGATTCGTTATGGCTTCTCAGTATAACCTTCGCACTCTACCGCAAGAGGTTATAACGTAATTAAATCTCTCACAATATATTTCATTTTAGGGATGTGTCAATGACACATCCCATTTTTGTTTCATTAAATTCGCAACGCATTGAAATTAAATACGTACGCGAGAGATCTAAGTGTGTGCAGACTGCCAACTAAACGCGTGCGCATGGAAACAAAAAGGCTGTGCGTTTGATTTTCAAAGCACTTAGGCGAAAGTAAGCTCGCGCTTTGAGCCGATGAAACACGCGATAAGTAGAATTAATTAGGCGAATAATAGCATAATTAAGACTTTCTCTTTACACTTGCAAACGAGAAATCAGAAATCTGGTGTATTTTCATGGCTTATTACAAGAAATTTCTGCAGAATTGGCAAGTCCAGCAAGAGTATTTATTTCGTAATATTTTGTTTTATCTGCTACTGATTTTCTTTTAGTTACAAAGTTAATTGCATATTATAGCTTACAGCAGATTATAAAATGAGAACAATGGTAACTTACTTCAGTTCAAAGCGGACTTTAGTGCGGGTATCAGCAGAAGAAGAGGCAAGAATTGCCTCAAACTTGCCGGGCTCTGCTACCCAAGCGTGCTTGTCGGGGTCGAAGAAGCTGAGAGCATCGCTGCCTATGGTAAAGCAAACTGTTGTCTTCTCACCTGGAGCAAGAGAGACTTTGCGGAAGGCTTTAAGCTCCTTGACGGGACGCGGCAGGCTGCTCTCGAGATCAGCAATGTAGAGCTGAACGACCTCCTTACCTGCTACCTTGCCGGTATTAGTGATGTCAACAGAGATTGTCAAGCTGTCTGACGCACTTATCGCGCGTTTGCTTACTTTAGGTTTGGAGTAAACGAATGAAGTGTAACTCAAGCCGTGACCGAAGGGGAAGAGGGTGGCAATATTCTCTTTGTCATACCAGCGATAACCCACGAAAATACTTTCTTTGTATTCCTCGTCGTGAGCAGTATATGCATCAAGGCGATGAGCGGGCACATCATTGAGTGCTTTCGGCCACGAGAAAGGCAGTTTGCCGCTGGGATTGACAGTACCGGCAAGCACAGCGGCCAGCGGCTCGCCAGCCTCGCTACCAAGGTACCAGTCCTGCACAATTGCCTTCACATTGTCTGCCCAAGGCATGGCAACAGCATTGCCAGAGATGTTGACCACGACCAGATTGGCGTTCGCCTTTGCCAAGGCGGTTATGAGGCTGTCTTGCTTGTAAGGCAGGTCGTAGCTCTGGCGGTCGCTACCCTCATTATCCTGGCCGTAACTTTTGTTAAGTCCGCCGATAAAGATTACATAGTCCGCCGAGCGAGCTTCAGCAACGGCCTCGTCAACCAATTCGCGGAACGAACGAGTCTCGCTCAAGTCCTGCCCTGTAGTAACGCCGTTATAGCTACCATCGGTATCGCCGACATAGCCGCGCACCCACTTGATGTCAACTGTATTGGGGAAGTGCTGTTGCATACCCTCGAGTGGAGTTATCTCGCGCTGCACCTTGAGCGAGCTGCTGCCGCCACCGACGGTCATCATCTTGACAGCATTCTCGCCCACAACAAGTATGGTTTTCTTTTCGTCGAGCTTGAGGGGCAGAAGATTGTCTTCGTTTTTCAGAAGTACGATGCCTTCTTCGCCAATCTCGCGAGCTGCGGCATAATGCTCGGGGCTATGGAGCGAACCGAAGGGCTTATTAGTATTAAGCGTGGTATGGAAATGCAGACGCAGCACACGGCGCACCTTATCGTCGAGGTCAGCTTGCGAATACTTGCCACTGCGAATGCCGTCAAGGAACGGGAGGGCAAGATGATAGCTGTCATAATAATTTTTGGAGCCGCCATAGAGTCCATTGGTACCCGTGCCGAACTCGAGGTCGAGGCCATTGCGCACAGCCTCGTCAGTATTGTGAGTACCGCCCCAGTCGCTGATGACTGCGCCCTTGTAGCCCCACTCCTGCTTGAGTATCTGCTGCAGGGTGCGGTAGTTATGACCGGCGTGCTGCCCGTCGATTTTATTATACGATGCCATGACGCTCCAACTGCCGCCCTCCATCATGGCAGCCTTGAAGGCAGGGAGGTAAATCTCGTAGAGGGCGCGGTCATCGGCGTGAACGCTGACACCATGGCGGTTCCACTCTTGGTTATTCAGGCAAAAATGCTTGACACAAGTGGCGACACCGTTGCTCTGCACGCCACGCACATAGCCCACAGCCATGCGACCAGCCAGATAGGGGTCTTCGCCCATATATTCAAAGTTGCGGCCGCCCAGCGGAGTGCGGTAGATGTTCAGACCCGGGCCGAGCAGCACATCTTTCTTGCGGTAGCGTGCCTCTTCGCCGATGCTGCGGCCATAAAGCAGGGCAAGGTCTGTATTCCAAGTGGCAGCAAGACAGGTAAGGGCGGGAAAGGCGACCACAGAGTCGTTGGTCCAGCCAGCTTGGTCCCATTCGTCCCATTTAACCTCGGGGCGAATGCCGTGAGGACCGTCGGTGCACCACAAATCGGGCACACCAAGACGCGGAACGCCCGCACTGCTAAACTTGCTCTGCGCATGAATAAGAGCAATCTTCTCCTCGAGGGTTAGACGACCCATAAGATCCTCTATGCGCTCGTCTATAGAACGAGTCTCATCTAAATAAATAGGCTTTTGCGCCATAACAGCAGTTGTAGCTATGGCGCAAAAAGAAAAAATGATGTACTTTAATAAATTCATCACTTAAGAATTATATCAAATTAAACTCCTTGAAGACCTTAACCAATGCCTTGACAGCCCTATCCACCTGCTCCTTGGTGTGAGTAGCCATCAAAGCTACGCGAACAAGAGTGTCCTGCGGCGCACAAGCGGGCGGAATGACGGGATTGATGAACACGCCCTCCTCAAAGGCACGCTTAGTAACCTCAAAGGTGCGCACCGTATCGCGAACATATAGCGGGATTATAGGACTAGCCGTGTCGCCTATCTCAAAGCCCTCCTCACGGAAACGTTTGAGCGCATAGTTAGTCACATTCCACAAACGCTCTATGATTTGAGGCTCCTCCTGCAAAATACGGAGCGAGCGACGAGCTGCCGCAGTAGCCGCAGGCGCATTAGACGCGCTGAAGATATAAGTACGACAGGTATGACGTATCCAATTAATGACACTTTTGTCTGCAGCAATGAAACCACCAACCGAAGCAAGCGCTTTGCTGAACGTACCCATAATCAAGTCAACCTCTGAGGTGAGGCCAAAGTGATCACACACCCCGCGACCGTTACGTCCGAACACGCCAATGCCGTGAGCCTCGTCGACCATTACGGTTGCATTATATTTCTTTTTCAGACGAATAATCTCAGGCAGATTAGCGAGGTCGCCTTCCATAGAATAAACGCCGTCCACCACAATCAACTTGACGGCCTCCGGCTCACACTTGCGCAACTGTTGCTCGAGATCGTCCATGTCGTTATGCTTGAACTTGAGGTTCGTACTCATAGACATACGGCAACCATCGACAATGCTGGCATGGTCACGATCATCGCGGATAATATAATCTTTACGCCCCAAGAGACAAGCTATAACGCCGGAATTGACAGTGAAACCGGTGGAAAAGACAAGAGCCTCGTCCTTGCCGACAAAATCGGCTATCTCCTTTTCAAACTGCACGTGCAAATCAAGCGTACCATTGAGGAAACGTGAGCCTGCGCAGCCTGAACCATATTTATATAGCGCCTCGGCAGCGGCATCAACCACACGCTGGTCGCCGGGCAGGCCGGTGTAGGCATTAGAACCAAACATAAGGATATTTCTGCCGTCCATCTGGACCTCAGTGCCTTGCTTGCCCGTGATTTCGCGGAAGTAGGGATAGATACCGGCCTCCATATATTGCTGTGGCTGCCTCCACTGCTCAAGTCTGTCTTGTAATAATCCCATATTGTTTGAAAAAGTTTTTATTATTCCCCTGCTCCAAGGGGCTAAAATATATTACGTTTTTCTTACGAGCGACAAAGTTAATACATTTTACTGATAAATGCGCAATTTTAACTTAGAAAAGGAACGTTTTCTATTCCGGAGCAATAATATCGCCCCATATTAAAATATGTACGCGCGAGCGAGGCCTGCGCTGCCTGCTTGGACGGCACATGAGGGTCGCCACTGATTTGCAGAACGCAGTCAAAACATTTGCAAAACACAGCCAAAACTCTACTTTACCCATATCGCGTTTATTCTAACCACTATCAAATTGTATCATACACCCTCAAAATTGCACCTAAAAGCCTCCAAACTTACAGAAAAGGCCTCCGCGCGCGATTTTTGAGCCTCGAAATCCGTAGAAATGTCGTGAAAAATGAAA
>JAFLUU010000061.1 GCA_022508585.1 Prevotellaceae bacterium
AGGTTTTTTAGAAATTCTTATATGAATTTTTAAAGTTTCACGATGAAAAAACAAGTGCGCAGGCTCAAAAATCAGATGCGCACGACATTTCTGCGAACTTCGAGGCCTAAAAATCAAACGTGAAGGTCTAAAAATCGTGCGCCGAGGCTCAAAAATCCGGCGCGGTGTCCTTTTGTTTCAAGAAAAATGCGTAATTTTGTACTATTATAATTGAACGGTTTTTCATGGACGAACAGAATAAAAACACAGCTAACTATTCCGCGTCGAATATCCAGGTATTGGAGGGACTTGAGGCGGTACGCAAGCGCCCTGCCATGTATATCGGCGACATTAGCGAGAAGGGTCTCCACCACTTGGTCTATGAGACGGTAGACAACTCTATCGACGAGGCTCTCGCCGGCTATTGCACCCATATCGAGGTTACTATCGGCGAGGATAACTCTATCACCGTGCAGGACAACGGTCGCGGTATCCCCGTCGACATTCATGAGAAGGAGGGCGTCAGTGCCCTGCAGGTCGTGATGACCGTGCTGCACGCTGGCGGTAAGTTTGACAAGGGTAGCTACAAGGTCAGCGGCGGTCTCCACGGTGTGGGCGTGAGTTGTGTGAATGCTTTGTCGAGCCGCATGAAGTCGCAGGTCTTCCGCGACGGCAAGATTTATCAGCAGGAGTATGAAATCGGCAAGCCTCTCTATGATGTGAAGGTTGTGGGCGAGACTACTCTGCGCGGTACGCGCCAGCAGTTCTGGCCCGACGCTTCTGTCTTCACCACTACCGAGTATAACTACAATACTCTGGCCGACCGTATGCGCGAGCTTGCGTTCCTCAACGCCGGTCTCACCATTACGCTCACCGACCTGCGCGAACGCGACGAGGAGGGCAATCCGCGCTCCGAGACGTTCCACAGCGAGCAGGGCTTGCGCGAGTTCGTGCGCTATCAGGACTCCATGCGTACGCCGCTCATACCCGATGTAATCTATATCAAGACCGAAAAAGAGGGCATACCTATCGAAATAGCTTTCGTCTACAACACCGGCTTTAGCGAGAACCTCCATAGCTATGTCAACAATATCAATACTATTGAGGGCGGCACGCATCTGGCCGGCTTCCGCGCCGCGCTGACGCGTGTGCTCAAGAAATATGCCGAGGAAACTGCTGCCAAGCAGATCGAGAAGGCCAAAATCGAGATTTCCGGCGAGGATTTCCGCGAGGGTCTCACTGCCGTGATCAGCATCAAGGTGGCTGAGCCGCAGTTTGAGGGTCAGACCAAGACCAAGCTCGGCAATTCGGAAGTCATGGGCGCTGTCAATCAGGCTGTGGGTGAGGCTTTGGCCAACTATCTCGAGGAGCACCCCAAGGAGGCTAAGGTTATCGTGGATAAGGTCATTCTTGCAGCCACTGCCCGCATCGCTGCGCGCAAGGCGCGTGAGACGGTGCAGCGCAAGAATCCCATGTCCGGCGGCGGACTGCCCGGCAAGCTGGCCGACTGCTCGAGTAAGGATCCTGTGGAGAGTGAAATCTTCCTCGTCGAAGGTGATTCGGCAGGCGGCTCCGCCAAACAAGGGCGCTCGCGCAAGTTTCAGGCCATTCTGCCCCTGCGTGGTAAAATCCTCAACGTCGAGCGACAGCAGTGGCACAAGGCTTTTGAGAGCGACGAGGTCAACAATATCATTCAGGCCTTAGGTGTGCGCTTCGGTGTAGACACTGAGGACAGCAAGCAGGTCAATCTCGACAAACTCCGCTATCATAAGGTTATCCTTATGACCGATGCCGATGTCGATGGCCGCCATATCAACACGCTGATACTCACTCTGTTCTTCCGCTATATGCCGAGCCTCATTGAGCAGGGCTATGTTTACCTCGCCACCCCTCCGCTGTATCGCTGCAAGATTGGCAAGAACGAGGAGTATTGCTATAACGACAATCAGCGCCTCGACTTCATGCGCCGCTACAACAATGGCTCCGAAAAGGGCGTTACCACACAGCGCTACAAAGGTCTTGGTGAGATGAACCCCGAGCAACTGTGGGAGACTACCATGAATCCCGAAAACCGCCTGCTGAAGCGCGTAACCCTTGAGAACGCAGCGGAGGCCGACCACACGTTCTCCATGCTGATGGGCGAAGATGTGGATCAGCGCCGCGAGTTTATCGAGCGCAATGCCAACACGGCAAACATTGATGCCTAATCTTTACGCCGACATCATCGGCAAACTGCAAGGCCGCTACGGCAAAGGAGAAGCCCGGGCCTTGGCAAGAATAATCGTTGAAGACATACTGCATCTGCCCCTCCCTCGCGTCATGGCCGGCCTCGTGCCGGAGCTCGGCGCGGAGGAGGGGCGGATCGTTGAGGGCGTGATACGCCGCCTGCTCGACGACGAACCGATACAGTACATCGTCGGCAGCACCGAATTTTGCGGCAATACCATTAAGGTCAACCCCTCTGTGCTTATTCCGCGCCCTGAAACCGAGCAGCTCGTCGACATTGCGCTCAGCCTGCTCCCTGAAGACAACGATGCCACTGTGATGGACGCCTGCACCGGCAGCGGTTGTATTGCCATTGCCCTCAAAACAGCGCGGCCTCACTGGCAAGTCAACGGCTGCGACATCTCTACGAAAGCCCTGCAGACGGCGCGAGAGAACGCCAAGCTTAATAGCGCAGACATCACCTTTACACAATGCGACATCACCGCTATCTCCGGCGCTGACACGACTCAAACTATTTTAGCCGAGGCTTTTTCGCTCATTGTGAGCAACCCTCCTTACGTCCTCAACGAGGAAAAATCCTCGATGAAGCCGCACGTATTAAATCGCGAGCCCCATTTGGCGCTCTTCGTGCCGGATAGCGATCCGCTCGTCCACTATCGTGCCATAGCTCGGTGGGGAAAACAAAGTTTGAAGCCCTCCGGTTGGATTGCCGTCGAGATAAACCCCATTCTCCACGACAAAACCCACCAGCTCTTCGACAATTATGGTTACTCCCGTTGCGAAGTGATAAAGGATATTTATGGGAAAGAAAGATTTTTGATATGCCGAAAATAAATAAGCTGCCGACGGAGGAGGAGCTTTTCGCCAAATTCTCGCGCCAGTGCGCTATGAAGGAATGTGCACCTGCTGATATAAAACTTAAGGTTATGCGTGCCGGCCTCGACAACGACACGGCGGAGCGCATTGTAGACAGGCTGATAGACGACGGCTACATAGATGAGAAGCGCTATGTGCGTGCTTTTGTGCACGACAAATTTATTTTCAACCATTGGGGGCGACGAAAAATCGTTCTCGCTCTTGCGCAGAAGGGGCTGCGCGGAAGTTTTGTACAGGAAATTTTGAAAAATATCGACGACAAGGAATATATATCAGTGCTAACGGACATTTTACGCACGAAAGCTAAATCCGTGAATGCCGCCACTGAACAGGAGCGCTTCTACAAGCTGCTGAACTTCGCCGTCAGTCGTGGTTTTGAGCCCGACGTGGCTTATAAAGTCCTCGAAACTGTGCTTGATAGTGATGACTCTGGTAGTTAATTCTTTATAACCATATGATTTGAGCCATTGTAAGTGATGCGATAGCGCTCTAACGGTCGGCCGGCCGGCGCACCCTCTACTATTCCCAAATTATTTAGATTATATCTGCGCTTGCACCGAGAGCAATACGCGACACCGCTCTCTTGGAGGGCGAGATCTCGTCTTATATTATTGTCGTGATAGCAATTTGGGCAGGCGAGGTCAAAGCAAATAGGGTGCATATCATCGTAACCCATCTCAATAGTGTTCGGTTTCCCGACGATAAAACCACTAATGCAAGTAAATCGCTGATAAGCAGCCATCGCAGCGACATTCTCAGTCTGTGTCTGGCTTAAAGATGCGAAGATAAGCTGCTTTTGCGCGGTGAGCCTGATAGTACAGAACTCTCCGGGGCCATTAAGGGCGTGGAGCAGGGGTGTAGTCGTCATCACGCGATCATAAATGAAACTCGCTTTGTAGCGACTGTAGGTCGTGTAGGCATCATCGCTGTTGCAAGCGGAGAAAAGCAGCACAGGTATGCAGATAATCGTTACAGCATACCGCATAATCGCGATGACGCTTCGCTTCATAGCCTCTATCCGATGATTAGTTTCTGCTCGGCAGCGCGTGTCTGCTCGAAGCCGAAACCGTCGACAATCTGCTGCATCAGTGCAGCCACCTGCTCGTTGCATAGATTGCCGATCGAGCCCTCGTGAGTGTGGCGGATATTCTTGTTGGGCGCATAGTTGCCGGCCTCAATCTCGAGTCCGACCTGCTTATACGCGTCGCGGAAAGGTGTTCCCTCCAACACACGGCGGTTTACCTCCTCTACGCTGAACATTGCGTCGTAGCGCGGATCGCTAAGTAGCTGCTCGTTCACCTCCATGCGTTCCACGATGTAGATTGCCATGTCGAGGCAATCCTCTAACTCGTCGAAAGCGGGCACAAAGAGCTCCTTGATGACCTGTAGGTCGCGGAAGTAGCCGCTGGGCAGGTTGTTCATTATCAAAAGGATTTGCGCAGGCAATCCTTGGAGCTTATTGCACTTGGCGCGCATCACCTCGAAGACGTCAGGGTTCTTCTTGTGGGGCATAATGGAGGAACCGGTGGTACATTCCGCTGGCAGACGGACGAAACCGAAGTTCTGCGAGTTGAAAAGGCAGGCATCGAAGGCCATTTTCGCTAGCGTGCCGGCCACACCCGCCAGCGC
Source organism: Prevotellaceae bacterium (assembly GCA_022508585.1). Lineage (GTDB taxonomy): Bacteria > Bacteroidota > Bacteroidia > Bacteroidales > Bacteroidaceae > UBA6382. The sequence continues at coordinate 4,711 of JAFLUU010000061.1, forward strand.
GGAGGCCACATTGCGCTCGGTCTTGCCGCGTCCCATCTGGGCGTAGACCACATTGTAGTTCATTGAGCCGAAACCGAGCAACTCGGTTGTCATTGTGCGGTTGAGCGGAAACGAAGAGCCGTAGCCGGCAGCAGAACCGAGCGGGTTGCGGTTTGCCATACGGTAAGCGGCCTGCAGGAAAAGCATATCGTCGGTCAGACTTTCGGCGTAAGCACCGAACCAGAGGCCGAAACTGCTCGGCATAGCCACCTGCAGGTGTGTATAGCCCGGCATCAGAATGTTTTTGTAGCGTTCGCTCTGTCGCTGCAACTCGTGGAAGAGGCGAACCACTTTTTCTACGATATGACGCAGGCGGTCGCGAGTGAAGAGCTTGAGATCGACGAGCACTTGGTCGTTGCGCGAACGCCCGGAGTGTATCTTCTTGCCAAGCTCGCCCAAAGCGCGTGTAAGCATCAGCTCCACCTGCGAGTGAACGTCCTCCACATCGTCCTCTATCTTGAACTCGCCGCGCTCCGCGAGCTGATAAATTTTCCTCATTTCATCGAGGAGTTTTGCCAGCTCGTCCCTCTGGAGCAGACCGATGCTCTCGAGCATCGTAATATGCGCCATCGAGCCCATCACATCATACTTGGCGAGGTACAGGTCAAGCTCGCGGTCGCGTCCTACGGTGAAGCGGTCAATCTCCTTGTTGACCTCCACGCTCTTCTCCCACAATTTGTTTGCCATAGCTATTCTTAATTATAGTCAATCCTCGCCAGCATCTCGGCAATGCCGTTGGCAGCCTGCTGCAGCGGCTTGCTCACCATCTGACGAATGAAGAAGTTGAGCTCGGCGCGCAGCGTAACGCGTATAGCCGCCTGCTCCGTGTCCTTGCCCACCACCTGAATCCACAGATTGAGCGGCACAGGCGTTCCTTGCCCCTCGAGCTTGACACACTTCGGCTCCTCGCGCTCCACCACCTTCAGACAAATGTCGCCCAGAGGGCTACCGCCAAAGGTAATAGTGTCTTGGTCGAAAGTAACATTGCCGATGTATTGCGCCATCTGCTCCACCTTGTCCTGACCCACACTGCTGGCCATCTGAGCCTGCACCTCGGGGTCGGCTAAGCGCTGTTTGAAAGACTCAAGGTTGCTCAAGTCCGACACCTTGCGGTACACAGCCTCCTGCGAGGCCTGCACCTGCTTAATTCCACTTACGAAATCGCTCATTTGCCTAACCGTTTTTGGAAATTAAGCGTTCCACTCAGCCGGATTCTTGCGCCACTGGTCGAGAGTGGGCTGCTGGTCGGCAGTAATGTAGCCCGACTCGGTAGCCACGCTCACCACAGCCTCATAGTTAGTGAGAGTAACCAACTTAACATTGACCTCGGCGAAAGCCTGCTCGGCAATGGGGAAGCCATAAGTGTAAGCAGCCACCATGCCCACCACCTCGAAGCCGGCAGCTCTCAGTGCTTCAACCGCTTTGAGGCTGCTGCCGCCGGTAGAGATGAGGTCCTCGACCACCACCACTTTGCTGCCCTCTGGCAGAGTGCCCTCGATGAGATTACCCATGCCGTGGTCTTTAGCCTTGCTTCGCACATAGCAGAAAGGCAACTCTAAGGCGTCAGCCACCAAGGCGCCCTGCGCAATAGCGCCGGTAGCTACGCCGGCAACAGCGTTAGCCTCGGGGAAATTAGCCTTCACAAGGTTCACCAAATTATCCTTCACAAAAGAGCGAAGGTCGGGATAAGACAAAGTCTTGCGATTGTCGCAGTAAAAGGGCGACTTCCAGCCACTCGCCCAGGTAAAAGGATTCGAAGGCTGCACCTTTACGGCCTTAACATTCAGCAACTTCTCTGCAAATTCGTTAGCAACATTACTCATCGTTATTATATTTATATTGTGTGTATCAGTTTAGCACCATTGCGCACAAATCTTACGTGCACAATATACCATATTTTATGCTATTGTGCTGCAAAATTACTCAATTCCCATCAAATCTTTGCTGAAACCAAACATAAATTATACAAACTTCAACTTTCTATCTGTATCTTAACTAAGGCATTGATGTACTCGCTACAAGAATTAAAATAAGATGCACTTTCGGCAGGGAATAAACAACATTATATAGAAAATGAAGGGGAATATATAATAATATATGACTATGTGTTTTCTTTTACCCATTAAATAATGATAGTATGAAGCAGAAAAAAAGGTCATGCGAGGCATACTCTACTAAATGGTTTCTCGCCTTTTTAAGAGGAGAAGCCGACCGTCAGCGCCGGAATGGGCATATCAGTGTGGCAAATAACTATTTAAGCGCAAACAATAGTTTTGTTCGCTTCTTGCAGACGAAGAGTAAGAAAGACATTCAGCTCACGCGGCTCAGTCCGCCGCTGATTGCAGACTATGAAGCCTGGCTGCAATCCTTCGGGCTATGTAAAAACACCACGTCGTTCTATGTCCGTGCCCTGCAGTCCGTGTATCACAAGGCTGTCAAGCACGGACTGACCGACGACCACAAGCCCTTTGCCGGCGTGTATAGGGGAGTGGCAAAGACAGTCAAGCGTGCTATCGAGCCTAATGAGGTAAGCCACTTTCAGGAGCTCGATATTCGGGCGGAGCTGCAGAAAAAAGGCTATGTTGGCAAGCGTCTCAACAACTTACAGCACCAATTAGAATTTGCTCGCGACATATTCATATTTTGTTTCTGCGCACGAGGCCTTACATTCGTGGATTTAATCTATATGCAGAAGTCTAATGTAGTTGGTGAAACGCTTGTCTACGTTCGCCGCAAGACTAAGCAACGCATGGAGGTGCAGATAGAACCGATGATGCAGGAAATACTAAATCGCCACCCCTCCCGAACAAGTTATCTCCTGCCAATCCTCAACAAGATGGGCGATAGTAATGCCGTTTACCAGCAATATCGCTACGCACTGGCGAGATACAATGGTTTTCTTGGGATTTTAGGCGAGATGCTGGGCGGTTTGAAACTTACCTCGTATGTTAGTCGCCACTCGTGGGCTTCGGCAGCGCATCAGCAGCATGTGCCGCTGTCTGTCATCAGTCTGTCGATGGGGCATGACTCGGAAAAGACGACGGAAATATACCTTAAATCATTAGAAAGCAACGTTATCAACAAAACGAACCATGATTTGCTGGCTAACATCTTCAAAAAAACTCTGATGCCGACTTGACAAAATAAGAAAACGAGATTCGCTCTCTCTAATGTAGAGATGTCTATATTTCGATGCAAAAGTACATTTATTTTTTGAACCAACGATAAAACGAGGCCAAAAATACTACATAAAAACACATAGCTGTTTCATTTTATCTTCGTATGCAAGTACAATGGCGCTGTCTGTAATGAAAAACAGAGAATAATTAAGGTGTTTTAAGTTGATATACATGTAGATTAGTTTAGTATTCAGTTAATTACAAAACATGACACTCTCTACATTAGAGAGGTAGAATTTTTAGTCTTGTGTAGGATGTATGTATCGGTAGATTAGGCATTATGGCGCAAGTAGAGAACAAATCCAATGAAGCCATCGAGAGTCAAAGCGAAGTACATAAGGACTCTGGCCTTGCCGTAGGAGAAGCGAAATGGTATATCGCCGAATGCAAACCGACTCGCGAGCGTACCCTCTGCACGATGCTCCAAAAAGCAGAAAATTCAAATGTTTCCGCTAAAAACAGATGGCATAGAGTCACATTTTTGGGAAAAATGTATACCTTTGTAGGCGAGATATTTCTCTTTTCAAGAGAAAGGCTGAAAATAAATAGTCAAAGTCTGGAGGAAGTACCTTCTGAAAATGAAGACATGACGAATGTGTCAGACAATGCTGGCAACATATAGAGGAAATTCGGGTAACATCCGAATTGGTTTGGCTTTTTTTTGTAACTGCATGATATACAGGCTGATTGTAGGTCTTGCAGGACTCATATCATTGACTATAAGCGAAAAATATGTTGCTACTGCAAGATGATACACAGCCCCAATGGTTTGTCATGCGCGACCTCAAGCGCACCAATGCCAAAATCCCTGCCTACATGCTCCTTAAAGAAAAAGGCATGGAAGTGTTCACGCCATTGAAACGCCGCATGAACACAAAAAAGGAATGGGAGGACATCCCCTTGATACACGGCCTGCTGTTCGTGCATGAGTCACGCGAGAAGCTCAACCCCGTGGTGGATAAACTTCCCACGCTCCAGTATCGCTACCTGCCTAGGAAATTCCACGAGCCGATGGTCGTCCCCGATGCCGACATGGAGAGGTTTATCCATGCCGTCACCGTGACGGATGCCCCCAAGTATTATCTACCGGAGGAAATCACCCCGAATATGTGCAACCGCAGAATTCGCATCATGGGAGGTCCGCTTGACGGATATGAAGGTTTCCTGCTCACGACACGCGGCTCAAAGGTCAGGCGGCTGCTTGTTGAGTTGCCGGGCTTCCTGTCCGTGGGTGTTGAGGTAAATCCCGACTATATTCAGTTGTTAAAGTAAGTTTATCCACATAAACTATTTTACCACATACAATATTGCGTTATATCGCCAGTAGAGGCTTCTGTAGTAATAGATAATGAACTTATGATAACTTTCAAATCATGTAGTTTTATATAGTTGACTAACTTATAATTTGCAAACTCAATGATAATCTAATTAAAATTGCAATATGAAAAAATATGTTTATCTGTTCGTTTTGAGTGTAGTTTTGCTCACCTCCTGCAAAACACCCCATGACATTACCTATCTTCAGGATGTCAACGAGTATGTGTCAATCAAAACTCAGACAGACGGTAGCATTCGCTTCCAGCCTGGTGACAAACTTAGCATCTATGTGCACAGTCGTGATGAAAAATTAATGGATTTGTTTAATCTGTCAAGAAATGTTACTTCTGGCGGTGGCAATATGGCAAGCCAGTATGCTTATACTGTCAATGACAATGGGGAGATTGACTTCCCCGTACTCGGAATGGTCAAGGTTATTGGGCTTAGCCGAACTGAGGTTGGTCAGCTTATCAAGAAGGAACTCATTGTTAATGACTATTGCAAGGATCCCGTTGTCACTGTAGAGTTCTACAATATGACTTTCTCTGTTTTAGGTACCGTTGGTGGTGCAGGTATGATTCCCATCACAAAGGACAAGGTTACTTTGCTGGACGCCATAGCAATGTCCAGCGATCTTCAGATTGATGGCAAGCGTAAGAATGTGCTTGTTATGCGCCAGGAAGGAGACAAGCAGGTACCCTATCGTGTCGACTTGACCAGTGTAGAGAGCATTTACAATTCCCCTGTCTATTACATTCGCCAGAATGATGTCGTCTATGTTGAGCCCAACGATAAGAACAAGCGCAACAGTACTGTCATGGGTAGCAGCGCCTATCAGCCGGGCTTCTGGATGTCATTGGCATCTTTCCTTGCATCCATAGGATTGTTTTTTGTCAAATAATAAAATAGGAATATAAAATGGTACAGACGAAGAATACCGCTAACACCCGTCGCATACAGACTGACGATTCCCTCAGCATTGTCGATATGCTGATGCTATGCCTTAGGCACTGGCTGTGGTTCATACTATCTCTTATTGTCTGTATGGGAGTTGCAACGCTTTACCTGCTTTCCACTCCAAAAACCTATACCCGCACAATGTCTATTCTTGTGAAAAGCGGCAGCAGCGGCAAGAGCGAAGAAATTAAGACCCTTGAAGAATTGGGCGTGGGTAATCTAACTACAGAGATTTCTGATGAGATTGTAGCCATCCATTCTCCTGCTGCTATTTATGATATGGTAAAACGCTTGCATCTCGATATCAGTTATTTCAGTCCAGGCTTTTTCCGTGATGAGCCCCTCTATGCAGAGACACTGCCTGTAGAAGTGGAAATGCCAGACATTGATGACAACGTAAGTTTTACACTGAAGCTGAATGGCGATGAGACAGTAACCCTTTCCGATATCACTCTGCGTGGTGAACCAGTAGTGGGGACCTTCCGTGTTAAGATTGGCAAGAAGTTTAAGTCTCCTTTCGGATCCATGACGCTCAAGCCTACCATCTATTACCAGAAGGGAATGAAAGCCAATATTCTTGTCCAGCGCACAAGTTATCAGGCAGCAGCACAGCGATATGGTGCCCTTATTTCTGCGTCTTTGCGGCCTGGTACAGAAAATATCATTGACGTGAGGTGTCTTGATAATTCCATCCCTCGGGCAGAGAATGTGCTGAAAACAATGATTAATATCTATAATGAGAACTGGGTAGAGAACCGTAATAAAATTAGCGTATCCACTAATGAATTCATTAAGGAGCGTTTGGCAGTCATTGAGGAGGAACTTGGCGATGTAGACCAGAACATCGCCGGCTATAAGAGTGCCCAGGCCATGCCTGATGTCTCAGCTGTGGCAGCCCAGGCCATGGGCGAGCAGAGTGCTGCTGATCAGCAGCGCCAGGCAATCAACAACCAGCTCTATATGGTACGCTATGTCCGCAACTATGTCACCGACCCCGCTCATGCCAAGCAGTTGTTGCCTGCCGGCTCCGGCATTGGCAATGCTGCGGTGGAGTCACAGATAGCTGCCTATAACGAGAAACTGTTAGAGCGCAACAATCTTGTGGCAAACAGTAGCGAGAAGAACCCATTAGTGGGCGACCTCGACGTAGCTTTAGGTAACCTAAAAGGAGCCATTATCAACTCGCTCGACAATGCCCAAATGACGCTCAACTCCCAACTTGGTGCTGTGCAGTCCGTCCGCAGCCAGGCAATTGGCAAACTGTCGGCAAACCCGCAGCAAGCTAATCACCTGCTCTCCTTCGAGCGTCAGCAGAAAGTCAAGGAGTCGCTCTATCTCTTTCTATTGCAAAAGCGTGAAGAAAACGAACTCTCTCAGGCCTTCACAGCCTATAACACCCGCATCATTGCCAATCCATGGGGTAGCAATGCACCTACCTCTCCCGAGCGCAACAAGATTCTTATGTATGCTATCATCATAGCATTGGCATTGCCCTCCGCCTTCTTCATCCTGCGTGAAATTATGAACAGCAAGGTGCGTGGTCGTAAGGACTTGGAGAATCTCACTATCCCATACGTCGGGGAACTGCCGCTTTGGAAACCTAAGAAAGGCGAAGAAGCTGTTGATGGCAATCATTTCGTGGTGCGCCAGCACAGCCGCGACATCACCAACGAAGCATACCGCGTGGTACGTACCAATCTGGAATTCATGACCAATCAAGAGAAGAAATGTAAGGTTATTATGTTGACCTCCTTCAATCCTGGTTCTGGCAAGACCTTCATCACAGCCAACCTCGGTGCCTCGTTTGCCATCCGCGGCAGCCGTGTCATCTGCATCGACCTCGACCTGCGCCGCGGCTCGC
>JAFLUU010000062.1 GCA_022508585.1 Prevotellaceae bacterium
ACTGACAAACTTGGACGTGTCTAATTGCACCGCGCTGACTACATTGTACTGCAACAGCAACCAACTGACCGACTTGGACGTGTCTAAATGCACCGCGCTGACTACATTATACTGCGGCTACAATCAACTGACAGACTTGGACGTGTCTAAATGCACCGCGCTGACAGATTTGTCCTGCAGCAGCAATCAACTGATAAACTTGGACATGTCTAATTGCACCGCGCTGACAAATTTGGACTGCTACTGGAACCAACTGACAGACTTGGACGTGTCTAATTGCACCGCGCTGACATATTTGTCCTGCTACAGGAACCAACTGACAGGCTTGGACGTGTCTAAATGCACCGCATTGACTACATTGTACTGCTACAGGAACCAATTAGGTGGCGAGAAAATGGATAATTTCATCAATACGTTGCCAAACAACGAGGGCAATGTTTATCTATACGACAGCACCAACGAAATGGAAGGCAACGTGTGCACAAAAGAACAGATTGCTGCCATATACGAAAAGGGGTGGACACCATATTATCTTGCATACGAGGATATGGGAGATGGTTGGTACACCTCTAACTGGATAGCATACGAGAATGATAACAATCCTAACGGCATAAACAGCGTTGAGGTGGGCAATGGCTCCGAGATTGGCGCGAATGCCCCGGCTTACGACCTCAATGGCAACAGAGTTGAGGATTGGCAGAACAGGAAAGGCATCTATATCATCGGCGGCAAAAAGGTTGTGGTGAAGTAGTGCACCATTACCTACAAGCATATCAACTATAAAGAAAAAAGACAGGCAGTAGCTCATATCCTTGTGCAGACTGCTTGTCTTTTTGTTTTGTTTATGTTACGAAATAAGGTACAACCGCACTTTATTAAGAATAACAAAATTATTGCCCAAAAGTTTCGTAAATGGTAAACCTTTATTACCTTTGCACATGACAACATAAATGTCTTTGTCAATGCACAAAATCCGTTTAATATTAACTAAAGAAGCATTTCACTTCATTGAAAATCTTCCCCAGAAAGTCGGAGATAAAATATATCACGACATAAACAGGATAGAGGAGGGCGAGATAAACAGAGAGATCTTCAAAAAATTAGAGGGCTCAAACATTTGGGAATTTCGCACCCTCTTTAACAAAACGGCTTACAGGCTTTTTGCCTTTTGGGACACAGAAGAGCAAGCTCTTATCATCGCTACGCACGGCATTGTAAAGAAAACACACAAAACACCGACGAAAGAGATAAACAAAGCAGAGAGAATAAGAACAGAGTACTTCAATAATAAAATAAATAATAAGAAATAAGATATGGCACAAATGGAACTTTACGACTTTGAGGACGTATTAGACTGGCACTTCGGCAAAAAAGGTACACCTCGTAGAGATGAGCACGACAGAAAGGTGGCTGAAGCTGTGCGTGCCTACCAAATAGGTGAGATGATAAAGAAAGCGAGGGAGGAGCAGAACCTTACGCAAGAGCAGCTGGGCGAACGCATAGGTGTGAAGAAAGCTCAGATCTCGCGTATCGAGAAGGGACACAGCATTACCATACATACAATCAGCCGTGTCTTCCAGGCTTTAGGCGTAGCTACGGCTTCGATAGATTTGGGCAACTTTGGAAAGATTGCCCTATGGTAATAGTTATTTAGCAGGCACAATAGTGAGAGATGGCACTATTGTGCTTGGTATTTATGCAGATTTACGAAAGAAGATATACCCTAAAAAATATTAAAAGCGGCGCTTGTTTGCATTTATTTGCGTAACTTCGCGTCGCTTTATTGCGCGCGCACATGAGAAGGTGGCTTTTTGCGATATTACTGATAGCAGGCATTGCGGCTCTGAGGGCAAGTGTCTTAGGGACGAGCAGAAACGTCGTTGCGATGCCGGAGGCAAACACCACCGACATTGCCGTTGGGCGCGCTACGCTGCCGGACACGGTGATACCGGTTGACACTACATCTGCTATTGAGACTGTGAGAGAGGCGGTTGACGAAGATTCGCTCTTTGCCGTAACGCCTGACTCTGTATATCTGCACACTCTCGACTCGCTGCATAGTGCGGCCAAGGCTGATACGCTGCAAGCAGACACGGCCAAGAAGAAAGACAGCGGCCTCGACCAGCCGGTGAAATACACGGCGCGCGACTCTATGACTTACAACGCTCTGAACCGCGACATCAGCCTCTACGGCAACAGCGAGGTGAAGTATCAGGACATGGAGCTGACGGCTGAGGTTATCCGCATGAATACGGACTCCAACCTTGTGCACGCTACGTACATGACCGACTCGATAGGCAACCAAATCGGCAAGCCTGTGTTCTCGCAGGGCAGCGATGTGTATGATATGGACAAAATTTCGTACAACTTCCGCACCCGCAAGGGCTACATTCTCAATGCGAGCACAACGCAGGACGACGGTTACATAACCAGCGAGAGCGCCAAGCGCGATGCTGACGGCGTGATCAACATGATGCATGGCACTTACACCACGTGCGACGCCGATCCGCCGCACTTCCACATAGCTATGTCGAGGGCTAAGGTGTATCCGGGCAAGGAGGCGATTGCTGGCCCCGCCTACTTGGTGGTGGAGGGCGTGCCGCTGCCGCTGGCTGTGCCGTTTGCCTTCTTTCCGTTCAGCAGCAAGTACTCCAGCGGCTTTATGATGCCCTCGTTCGGCAGCGAGACGGAGCGTGGCTTCTACTTGCGCGACGGCGGATACTATTTTGCAATCAATGACAAAATAGATCTTACCCTGTTGGGCGAGATCTACACTAAAGGGTCGTGGGGCATGAATGCTTCATCTACTTACAAGAAGCGTTACAAACACAGCGGCAACTTCTACATCAACTATCTCAACACTGTGGAGGGAGAGAAGAACATGCCGGACTATATGGTAACCAAAAGCCTCAAGCTGCAGTGGACTCACCGCCAAGACCCCAAGGCTTCGGTTAACTCCAACTTCTCGGCGAGCGTTAACTTCGCCTCCGAGTCCTTTGAGAAGAAGAATCTGAGCTCGCTCTACGACCCTCTGACCTACTCGCAGAGCACTCGCACCAGCTCGGTGAGCTATAGTTACACATGGCCCTCGATTGGACTCTCGCTCAACAGCTCTGCCAACCTCGCGCAGAACATGCGCGACAGCACGGTGGCGATGACGCTGCCCGACCTCAACATTACGCTGGCGCGCTTCTATCCGTTCAAAAAGAAGAAGCTGCGCGGCAAGGAGCAGTGGTACGAAAAAATCGCTCTCTCCTATACCGGACAACTCTCCAACAGCATCTCGACCAAGGAGGACAAGTTGCTGAAGTCCGACATCGTCAAAGACTGGCGCAACGGTATGCAACACCGCATTCCGGTGAGTGCTACATTCTCGTTGCTGAACTATATAAACCTCACGCCGAGCATTAGCCTCACCGACCGCATGTACACCAACAAGGTGATGCAGGATTGGAATCCGGTGATGAACACTGTGATGAGGGATACGATTTATGGGTTCTACAATGTGTATAACTGGAACGCCTCTATCGCTGCCAACACCACGCTGTACGGCTTCTACAAGCCGTCGCCCTCCATTTTCGGCGACAAGATAATCGCTGTGCGCCATGTGCTGAAGCCTACCGTGTCGTTCAGCTACGCTCCGGACTTCAGCACCGACACTTACGGCTACTACGAGAGCTATGTGCGCACCGATGCCGAGGGTAATGTGAGCACTGTGAAGTATTCGCCCTACACCGGCAGCCTCTACGGCGTGCCCGGCAGCGGACGGACGGGTAGCATATCGATGCAGCTGGGCAACAACCTTGAGATGAAAGTGCGCAGCGACCGCGACTCCACCGGCGAGCGCAAAATCTCGCTTATCGACGAGCTTAGCGGCTCGCTGAGCTACAATATGGCTGCCAAGACGCGCAAATGGAGCGACTTGAGCACTCGATTGAGGCTGAAGCTGACCAAGAGCTATACTTTCAGCATGAGTGCGACATGGGCGACCTATGCTTACCAGTTTGACGAGAGGGGTAATGTGGTTGTGGGCGACCGCACGGAATGGAGCTACGGCAGATTCGGCCGCTTCCAGGGTATGTCGCAGAACTTCTCCTACACTTTCTCCAACTCTACCTTCTCTCGCAAAAAGCGCAAAGAGTTGGAGCGGCCTGTGAAGGAGGAAGAGGACGAAGACGAGGACTATGAAGACCAGAACATCGACCCCGAGCTGGCGGAGAACATGAATTACACCCCCAAGCAGAGCACTCAGCGGGCAGAGGTGGACGAATTCGGCTATCTGCGCTTTAATATCCCCTGGACATTCACTGTTTCATACGGTGTGTCGATGCGTGAGAACACCGCGGGGCGCATAAATGTGAAGACGATGCGCTATCCCTACAAGCTGACCCACACTCTCAACTTCTCGGGCAATGTAAGGTTGTCGGAGGGCTGGAATATCAACTATGCCTCGGGTTATGACTTCAACTACAAGAAGCTTTCCACCACCACCGCCTCGCTGATGCGCGACTTGCACTGCTTCTCGATGTCTTGCTCCATCGTTCTGATGCCTTACACTTCGTTTAACTTCACATTCCGCGCTAAGATGTCGACGCTGGCCGATGTGCTGAAGTGGGAGAAGCGTTCTTCATACAGCACCAACATCGATTGGGACTAAGTCGCGCGGCAATGTGCTCTGCATAATAGCAATTTACGGAACTACGGACTGCGAAATGAGATTTTCGACCCCTATAACTGACTTCGCCAAGACTTTTAGGCTCGGCTGCGCGGACAAACTGCTGGCGCTGGGCTCGTGTTTTGCCCAAGTGGTGGGGCAACGGCTCTGCGACCGCGGCGTAGACATCGTGCTCAACCCTATGGGGGTGCTCTACAACCCCAAAAGCATCTGCACGCTGCTCCATCTGGCTGCTCGCCACGCTGAAGGAGACGGACAGGTGGAGAATAAACTGGGGGAGATGGTCTTCAGAGCCAACGACGGGCGGTATTACTCCTGGTTTGCCTCGTCTGTGATTAGCGGCGAGAGCATGGAGGAATGCCACGAGCAGATGATGTGCGCCATGCACCGCCTTAGCCATAGGCTCAAGGAGCAGACAGCACTGTTGCTCACCTTTGGCACTGACCATTACTATGAATACAGCGACACGGAGGGGCATAGCTACCCCGTTGCCAACTGCCACAAAATGCCGCAGCGCTGTTTTGAGGAGAAGGTGATGAGTGTAGACGAGATTGCGGCTGATTTGGACAGGGTCTATGCTGCACTGCAACGGCTGACACCCAATCTGCGCCTTATAGTCAGCGTGAGTCCCTACCGCTACCTCAAATATGGGCTGCACGGCAGCCAATTGAGCAAGGCGCGCCTGCTGCTCGCCACCGAGAGGCTGCAACGGACACGCGGGGAGGTGTATTACTTCCCTGCCTACGAGATTATGAACGACGAGCTGCGCGATTACCGCTTCTACGCGGCGGATATGGTGCATCCCTCCGATGTTGCCGCCGAGTATATCTGGCAACAGTTCTGCGCCAACTATATAAACAGCGACCTGCTCGACCTTTTCAAAGAGCGTGAGCGTGAACTAAAGGCTGCTGCCCACCGTCCGCACAACAAATAGCACATGAACTACAGTCTGCAAGACATTATACGCATTATCGGCGGCAAACATATCGGTTGCGCCAACAATTCGCGCATCGACACGCTGCTTACCGACAGCCGCTCGCCGTTTGACGCCAAGAGCACCCTCTTTTTCGCCCTGACCACCAAGCATGGGAGCGGTGTCAAGTACATCGGGGAACTATACGACAAGGGTGTGCGCGCTTTCGTGGTGGATAGCTGCGCCGACATCGACATTGACACAATGGGCGAGGCTACTTTTATCATCGGCGAGCCTCTGAGGGCACTGCAACTCATCGCTGCACATCATCGCCGCGAGCATCGGAACCTGCAGGTGGTGGGTATAACCGGCAGCAACGGCAAAACAATAGTGAAGGAGTGGCTTTATCAACTTATCGGCGACAAACAGCCGACCGTGCGCTCGCCTCGGAGCTATAACTCGCAGATAGGAGTGCCGCTCTCGGTGATTTTAATAAAAGACGACACCCGACTGGCGCTAATAGAGGCCGGTATCTCGCAACCCGACGAGATGCAGCGGCTTGAGAGCATCATTAAGCCGCAATTCGTGGTGCTTACAAACATAGGCAGCGCGCATCAGGAGAATTTTGACGACCTACGGCAAAAGGCGAAGGAGAAACTCTCGCTTGCCAAGGAGGCGCAAAAAATTATTTACCCCCAAGATGACCATAACATCGCCGACGCTATCCGCGAGATGGGCATCGACAAGAGCCGGCAGCTCGGTTGGTCGAGAACCGACATCAATGCTCCGCTCTATATTGAGGATATTCATACCGGCGAGAACATTAGCACCATAAGATACATCATTAACGGCAAGGAGCAAGGGGAATACAAAATTCCGTTCGTAGATTTCGCCTCGGTGCAGAACAGTATTACCTGTCTCGCCGCGACTATTGCGCTTGGCCACGACCATCACCAAATTGCCGAGGCGATGAAGCGCCTTGAGCCTGTGGCAATGCGTCTTGAGGTCAAGGAAGGGCAACGCGGGCTCACGATTATTAATGATTCGTACAACTCTGATGTCAATTCGCTCAGCATCGCTCTCGATTTTATGGGGCGTAGGCGTCAAAAGAACGACAAAAACTGCATCCTTGTCCTCAGCGACATCTTGCAGAGCGGCGAAAACAAACAGCAACTATACAAAAAGGTGGCGGAGCTCGTGAATAATCAGCAGATAAGCCATCTTATAGCCGTCGGCACCGACATTGAGCCGTTTTTGAAGGAGTTTTCCGTCGCTACCGACCACTTTCGCTCCACCGAGGAGCTGATTAACAGCCGTTTGCTCGACAATCTGCACGATTCGCTCGTGCTTTTGAAAGGAGCGCGCGCCTTCCGTTTCGATAAAATCACGGCTTTGCTTGAAAAACGCGCCCATGCGACTATTCTGGAGGTTAATCTCAACGCCGTTGTAGATAATCTCAACCATTTTCGCGCTCTTATGAAACCGGAGACCAAGATTATCTGCATGGTCAAGGCTTCTGCCTACGGCGCGGGTAGCATAGAGGTAAGCAAAACCCTGCAAAACCACAAAGTGGACTATCTTGCAGTAGCGGTTGCCGACGAAGGGGTCGCTTTGAGGCTTGCAGGCATCACTAACCATGTGATGATTATGAATCCCGAGGAGCATGCGTTCCATGAGCTCTTCAATTATAATCTCGAGCCCGAGGTTTATAGTTTTAAGCTGCTCAATGCGCTCATTAAGGCCGCCGATAATGAGGGAATCACCGACTTTCCTGTACATATCAAGCTCGATACCGGAATGCACCGCCTCGGTTTTGACCCCGAGCACGACATTGAAGCCCTTATCGACACCCTTCGTAATCAGAATGCCGTCAAACCTGTGTCTATCTTCTCTCATCTGGTAGGAACCGACGACAAACAGTTCGACAACTTCACCCATCTGCAATTTAAGCTCTTCGACAAAGCGAGTTTGAGGCTTCAAGCGGCATTCCCGAACCACCATATCATGCGCCACATCTGCAATAGCGCAGGAATTGAGCGCTTTCCGCAATATCACCTCGACATGGTGCGCCTCGGCATCGGTCTTTATGGAATCAACCCCTACGACAATTCCATAATCAACAACATTTCCACGCTTAAAACCACCATTCTGCAAATTCGCGATGTTCCCGCCACAGATACCGTCGGTTATAGCCGGCGCGGCGTCCTCCATCGTCCAAGCCGCATCGCCGCAATCCCGATTGGCTACGCCGACGGGTTGAACAGACACCTCGGGCGCGGAGTGGGACACTGCCTTGTCAACGGTAAGGAGGCTCCTTATGTCGGAAATATCTGCATGGATGTCTGTATGATCGATGTTACGGACATCGATTGCGAGGAAGGAGACTCCGTTGAGGTTTTCGGCGACAATTTGCCCGTTACCGTGCTGAGTAATCTGCTTGACACCATACCATACGAGGTTCTTACCTCCGTAAGTGAGCGCGTAAAAAGAGTTTACTACAATGATTGACCGCAAAACAATCGACAAAGTCTACCAAGCCACCGACATTCTGGAGGTAGTCAGCGACTTCGTGTCTCTAAGGAAGTCGGGCGCGAACTATAAGGGGCTTTGTCCGTTTCATGAGGAGAAAACTCCGTCGTTTATCGTAACGCCGTCGAAAGGAATATGCCATTGTTTCGGTTGTCATAAGGGCGGCAACGCCATAAACTTCCTCATGCAGCTCAATAACATGAGCTATCCCGAAGCTATTCGCTGGCTTGCCAAGAAATATAACATCGAAGTGGTGGAAACGGGGCTCGACGAACACGCAAATGAGGAGCGCAAGCACAGAGAAGAGCTTCTCACGCTTAATCAGTGGGCTAACGAATACTTTCAGAGCGCCCTCCACGACACGCAGGAGGGTCAAGGCATCGGTATGGCCTATTTCCGCGCTCGCAATTTCCGTGACGACATTATCAAGAAGTTTCAACTCGGCTACTGTTCCTCATCGGGCAACGGCATAAGCGGCGCAGGCGAGCAACATCACATCAGTTCCGCCCACCTTGTGGAGACCGGCCTGTGCATAAAGTCCGGCAGCGGGCGCCTAAGAGACCGCTTCTTCGGCAGAGTGATGTTCCCCGTCCACAATTACTTGGGCAAGGTAGTAGCTTTCGGCGGCAGAATTTTGGAGAAGAAGGACAATGTCGGCAAATATCTCAACTCGCCCGAGTCGATTATCTACAACAAAAGTCGGGAACTCTACGGCATCTACTTTGCCAAGCAGGCAATCCAGCGAAATGACCGCTGTTATTTGGTAGAAGGCTACACCGATGTCATTTCCATGCACCAATGCGGAATAGAAAATGTCGTAGCCTCATCAGGCACCGCTCTAACGCATGATCAAATCCGCCTAATCAAGAAATTTACCACCAATCTCACCGTTCTCTTCGACGGCGACAATGCAGGCATCAAGGCTGCCAAGCGTGGCATCGACATGCTTTTGGAGCATGGCCTCAACATCAAAGTTTTGCTGCTGCCGGACGGAGACGACCCCGATTCTTTTGCACAGAAACACACCGCCGAAGAATATGTGGACTACATCAACGCGCACCAAGTCGATTTCATACGGTTTAAGACCGACCTTCTGCTGCATGAAGCCGGCAACGATGTGCACGCCCGCGCCGCCGTCATCAACAATATCGCCGAAAGCATCGCGCGCATCGACGAACCCATAACGCGCGCGCTCTACATCAGCGAATGTGCCAATCTTACCGGCGTGAGGGAGGACAATGTCATCGAAGTCGTCAACTCCGCGCGCAACAGACTCATGCTCTCCGCATCTAAACGCGCGAGCGGCATCAGCATGAACGGAGCAGGTGTTTCTGGCGAGAATCGCACCAATATACAAGAGCCTCAACGCGCAGAGAATAGCACCGAGGCAGAGGCAAAGAATGCCGACACTCCCGCAACTGCCTCGCAATCTGTTGCCATTAGCAACCCAACCGCAGCTACAGCCGTCGCCGAGGCCAATTTGGTCAAATATATCATACGCTACGGCGAGCGCGAGGTAGGAGAGTTTGAGATTGAAGAAGGCAACACCCGCACGCTGACTTTTGCAGAGTATGTGAACGCAACGATGCGCGCCGACGGCCTGACTTTCGCTCACGACCTTTATAACAATATCATGCAAGAAGTGCTCGACAATGTCGGCAAGCCCGGATTCGAGGCCGTCAATTTCCTGCTCTCCCATCCCGACGATGCCATTCGCGACTACGCCCTCTCGCAGGTTGCCGACCACGACACGACAATCACCGTAGAGGACACGACCATCGTCAACAATCTGTACGACACCGCCAACAAGCTGCTCAACGACCTCGCGCTGGCAACGCTCTCCGACAAAATCACAGCACTGAGCCGCCAAATCAACAGCGGCACCCTCACCGACGACCAGATAGCCGAGAAAGCCATAGAACTCGCCACATACAAACAAGCGCAACTCGAGCTGCGCAACAATCGTAATTAGCACATCATTATGCACATCGCAATACTTGACAGCCGCGCCCTCAGTCAGGGCGATTTAACTTGGGACTCCCTTAAGCAATTCGGCACGGTGAGCGTCTATCCGCGCACCGCCCCCACAGACACCTACGAACTGGCAAAGGACGCCGACATAGTCATCACCAACAAGGTACGCTTCGACTCCACTCTCCTCGAGCGTCTGCCTAAGCTCAAGTGCATCGTGGTAACTGCCACCGGTTACAATGTGATAGACACCGAGGCCGCCGGCAAGCGCGGCATCGTCGTATGCAATGCCCCCGCTTACTCCACCAACTCCGTGGCGCAGCATGTGTTTGCCCTGCTGCTGCACATTACCACCCATGTGGCAGACTACTCCGCCCTCAACCGCGCAGGCCGCTGGGCTGCCAGCCCCGATTTCTGCTACATAGCCGAGCCGACCGTCGAGCTCGCCGGCAAGACTATGGGCATCATCGGATTAGGTAACATCGGCCTCGCAGTAGCCGCCATCGGCCACGCAATGGGGCTCCGCATTCTCGCGCTGACAAGCAAGCATGCCGATTTCCTGCCCGACTATGTGGTAAAGGCAGACCTCGACACCATGCTCCAGACCGCCGACATCATCTCCCTGCACTGTCCGCTCACACCAGACACCGAGCATATTATAAATGAACGCGCACTCGCGCGCGCGAAAGACGGCCTAATCCTTATCAACACCGCCCGCGGCCCGCTCGTCGACGAGCAAGCGGTGGCAAATGCCCTCCACAGCGGCAAGCTCGCCGCCTTCGGTGCCGATGTGCTCGGCGTAGAGCCTCCGCAGGCCGACAATCCCCTGTTGAGCGCCCCCAACGCCTTCACCACGCCCCACATAGCGTGGGCAACCGTCGAGGCGCGCCAACGGCTGATGCAGATAACCATCGACAATGTGCGCGCCTTCGTCAGCGGCAGCCCCATCAATGTAGTAAACACACCTAAGCTCTAATCCCTATGCTTCTGAACCTCGACAATATCACCTTCTACCAGATTCTTGACTTCATCGGCACGCTGGCATTCGCCATCTCCGGCACCCGACTCGCCGCCGCCAAGCACTTCGACCTCTTCGGCGCTTATGTAGTGGGCGTCACCACAGCCATAGGCGGCGGCACGATGCGCGATATACTGCTCAACCAGACTCCATTCTGGATGACCGACCCCTTCTACCTCATCTGCTCTGCCGTAGCCGTCATCTGGGTAGTGGTATTCCGCCGCCACTTAGTCCGACAGAACAACACATGGTTTCTATTCGATACCATCGGCCTCGCTTTGTTCACCGTGGTGGGCGTAGAGAAGACCTTGTCGGCAGGACTGCCCATGTGGTGTGCAATAATCATGGGCGCCATGACAGGCGCAGCCGGCGGTATCATGCGCGATGTGCTGATCAATGAAGTGCCGCTCATCTTCCGCAAAGAGATTTACGCTCTTGCCTGCGTAACGGGCGGCATCATGTTTGCCATTGGCCACCGCATAGGCATCGACACTCATCTCAACGCCATCATCTCCGGCCTGGCCGTTATAGTCATACGCCTGCTCGCAGTGAAATATCACCTCGCCCTGCCTAAACTCAAGGTAGAAGAAGCAGACGAAGAAAAAGACGCATAAAAACCACACAACTCAATAAAAAATCGTAACTTTGCCATTGCAATATGCGCTCAATGGCGCGACTACTGACAAAGCCATCGCGACTATTCGCAAAAAAGACAGTTGACGCTGCGCTCTCAAACTTTTGCTTCGCAAAGTTTTCGCGACTATTCGCAAAAAAGACATCACTATGTTAACGCATAGTAAGTGTTGCGCCCATAGTTGCCGCTTCGCTCTCTGGCTTTTTATCGTCAGCCCGCTGCGCGACTATT
>JAFLUU010000063.1 GCA_022508585.1 Prevotellaceae bacterium
GCGACCCCTACGGGGTTGGCCGCTTCGCTCTCGCCTTCGCTTACCGCCCCCACGCCTTTCGGCATGACGATGCGGCTCCGGCTCGCGACCCCTACGGGGTTGGCCGCTTCGTTCTCACTTTCGCTATTCGTGTTCCGCTCTTTTTGGAGCGACAACACTGCTTCAGTTGTCTCGCCTGTGCTTTTCGCACACCGTCTGCAGCGACTGTGCTGCTCCGGCTCGCGTACAGGTTGCGAAGGCTACGCCTTTCTGCGAACTTCGAGGGGGTTAGGTAAATATTTTGAAGGAATAAGGTGAGGTAAGATGCACAAATAAAAGTATAGCGAAAGTGTATATATCCGCCCCTGCACCTTTCAAATGCAAAAAAAACATAAATATGGCAGTGATATGCACAAAAGTGTGTGGTTTGTCAACATTGTTAGCCGAAAAAACAATACTTTTGCATCGGCTTACGAGACTTATATATAAATATGTAACATAAAAGACAAAGAAATATGAGAATGAAAACATTTATCGCATCTATCGTGATGCTACTGACGGCCACGGCTGCCAATGCGCAGCTGAGCGATATTCTGTCGAAGGCTAAAGATGCTCTGGGCAAGGCTGCCGGCTCTAACTCTACCGTGGCTACGGTGGTCGACAACATCATTGGCACGAGCAAAGTCAAGGATACTGACCTCGTGGGCACTTGGAAGTACAGCCAGCCCGCGGTAGCCTTCGAATCGGAGAGTGCTCTCTCCAAGGTCGGCGGCACAGCGGCCAGCGCCAAGATTGAGAACAACCTGCAGACCTACTTTACCAAGTTCGGCATTACCAAAGGGGCTTGCACCATTACCTTTGCCAAGGACGGCACCTTCTCTACCGTCGTCAAGGGCAAGACGGTGAAAGGTGTCTACACCGTTAACGGCTCCACAATCACTTTTGCCAAGTCTGCCACGGCCAAAACAAAGATTACGGCCAACGTAAAGCTCGGCGCTACGCTGCAAATAACCTTTAAGGCAGACAAGCTGCTCGCTTTCATTCAGCAATTCGGCTCTATTGCCGGCGCGGCCAGCAGCACTCTCAACACTATCTCCACGCTCGCCAAGAATTACAACGGTATGCAGGTGGGTATGCGCTTCACGAAGTAGGTTGCGTACCACGCCGACGACAAACGATAGCGCCCCGACTTCCTTCAAGGAAAGTCGGGGCGCTGTTTATTGCAGCAAGTTCGCGTTCTCGTTAGTCGAGGTTGGCGAGCTTGTTCTCAGAGCCGAGCACGTCTACAATCTTGTGTTCGTACTGCTTCTGCATGTTGTCGCGAGCCGGGCCGAGATACTTGCGCGGGTCGAACTCGCCCGGTTTCTCTGCAAAGACCTGGCGAATGGCTGCAGTCATAGCGAGACGTGAGTCGGAGTCGATGTTAATCTTGCAAACGGCGCTCTTGGCTGCCTCGCGGAGTTGCTCCTCGGGTATGCCGACAGCGTTGGGGAGCTTGCCGCCGTACTTGTTGATGGTGTCAACCTCTTCCTGGGGTACGGAGCTGGAGCCATGGAGTACGATGGGGAAGCCGGGCAGTTTCTCCATCACTGCATCGAGCACATCGAAGGCGAGTGGGGGAGGCACGAGGCGGCCTGTCTTCGGGTCGCGAGTGCATTGCTCGGGAGTGAACTTGTAAGCGCCGTGGCTGGTGCCGATAGAGATGGCGAGAGAGTCGCAACCTGTGCGGGTAGCGAAGTCGATTACTTCCTCGGGCTTGGTATAGTGGCTCTCTGCGTGGCTAACTTCGTCTTCTACGCCGGCTAACACACCGAGCTCGCCCTCTACAGTTACGTCGAACTGGTGAGCGTAGTCTACAACCTGCTTGGTCAGTGCGACGTTTTCCTCATAGGGCAGGCCGGAGCCGTCGATCATCACGGAGCTGAAACCCATGTCGATGCAGCTCTTGCAAGTCTCGAAGCTATCGCCGTGATCCAGATGGAGAGCGATTTCCGGGTGATGGCAACCGAGCTCCTTTGCATATTCTACAGCGCCCTCTGCCATGTAGCGAAGCAGGGTCTGGTTGGCGTACTGGCGTGCGCCTTTGCTGACCTGCAGGATAACGGGGCTCTTCTTGGTAGCGGCTGCCTTGATGATGGCCTGGAGCTGCTCCATGTTGTTGAAGTTGAAGGCGGGGATAGCGTAACCGCCGTTGATGGCTCTCTTAAACATCTCGCGGGTGTTAACGAGGCCGATTTTCTTGTAATCTACCATAGTTTTTGTTGTTTATAGTGAAATAAATTGTGTGTGTTTACTTAGTGTCGCAAATTTAAAGAATTTTATTTATATGGTGTTCCGAGTACGCGGTTTACTTCTTCTTGCACGCGCTGGTCTATAAGTAATGCTATGTGTATGTTGCATAATTCTTGGTCGACATTTGGTATGGCGAGGTGGTCTCTCGGAGGTTAGTTGAAGAAATTCCACGAGAGGCCGAAACGCACCACAAATGGATTGATAGGATAATGTGGAGCATTGAAAGTACTGCCTCCCTCTTTGCTGTAATTGAAGTGGCTGGCCATGATATAAAAACGAGTGTGCTTGAGGTGGAAGTTGGCGTATGCGCTCAGCACTGGATGATTACCGACTTTTATTAAATCGTCGTGGGCTTGTGTGGCAAATTGGCCGAGACCTACGCTGTAAGTGGGGGCATAGTATTTGGTAAAATAGCGCATATCTGCGCCAACCTCGGTATTGAGTACTTGGGCTATGCGAAATTTAAGGTATAGGTTGGAGTATGCTGTCAAGGCGGGCAGCGGTAGAGCGAGCTTGTCGCTGGTAGTTTGATAAACAAGGGAGTTTTCCCAGTTGATAATGCCGAATCTGAATGATTTGTCTAAACTTAAAACGAGTACGTTGATGCTTTTGCCCGACTGCGCCACGAAAGTGTTGGTGGTAGTAATTATTTCGTTCCGATTGTCGACCACTTGTTGCGTATTAGTCGTGGCGAAATATGTGTAGTTGGTGATATTGTAAGCGTCTGCACAGAGTCTAAGGTCGAGTTTGCGGCTTTCGAGTGTTGCCCCGATGCGATTGGTTAGCTGCTTGTCGAGATTGTTGTCCCACCAAAGGTATTTAGATTGGAAATGGCGGTAGAAAAATGTGGGCTTGCGATTGACGCTTGAAGCACGCAGGGCAAGGCTTACGCTATCACCGAGCAATGGAACAGTGAGCTTGCCTTCTCCTTTGAGTTCGAACTCTCCCCAGCTCTCGCCATCGCTACTTGTCTGTGCCGTGAGCTTATAATTGAGCAGGTGGCTTTGTTCGCGGAAAACCTGTGCACCAACACTAATGCGATGTTCGTTGAAGCGATCTCTACCCTTAAGCCCGGGCATAGAATAGTTGTTATAATCGTAAATGCCGAATAGGCGAATGCCTGCAGAGAGATATTTGTTCAGCCCTTCGCTTAGCTCCACTGCGAGATAGTTGGAGATAAATAAATTGTCGGTGTTTTCGTTTGTGGAATTGCCAGGCAAATAGGTGTTAGAGTAGTAGTTTGATAACGATTGCTTGGCAAGAAATTTGCGGCTGTAGAGTCCAAGTCTGGCGGTGTGAATGAAACTTGTTACGGGCACGAATATTGTGCTATCCTTGGGAGCAGTAGTCTGTGGTTTGAGGCTCAAACCTTGCGCAAGATCGACATTTTCTCCCTCTACCTCGCGAGCTGATATGGCACCCTCGGGTCGCGCTTTTTGTTCGTCTACAATACTGTCTGCGCGAAGGCTATCTTTCACCGCTGCGGTGTCTTTCTTTATAGTTTTGTGGAAGCCAAGGCTATAGCGATGGGTAAGGTGTGCGCCTTCGTAGTGCATTTTGTTCCATACGCGGCTGAATAGGGTGGGGATTTCCTTAGATGTATACGATGAGGGAAACTTTTGTGGGTCTGTGATGTACTCATCGTCTGTGATTCCGCCGTTTTCACGATTTTTTAAGCGGTTGCTGTATATTAACCAGTGCGCTTTGTACTTGTCTTTCAGCGCTGAACCATATAGGCTGAAATTGAAATGTGCGGTCGACTGGTTGTCATGATAGCCGCGTCCATATATGTAGTCGATGTTGAAACCAAGTCCTACGTCTTTGTTGGCATTGACAGCAAATTTAGCGATTAAATGATCTTCGCCGCTTTCGCTGTCGTTGCTCTCGTGGTATGTAATGTTTGTGATGGGTTGATAAGTGTTTGTGAAATGCCAATTTTGTAACGGCTTGAGGAAGAAATCGTATGGTTGCGCGAATATAAAATAGTCCATCTCGGGACGCAAGGTAAAGACCTTGGCTTGTCGCGGCGAACCGAGGTTGCCGAGATTGGCGTAGAAACCTTTTGCTCCATCAGTGAAGGCAGTATTCTGGAAAGCGTGGTGCATAGTGTCGACCTCCACGGAGTCCGGTAAACCAGAATGATCATCTACAACCCAAGTGTGGATTCCTGTCTTTGCTTTGGCGCGCGCTTCGTTCTCGGCGTCCTTTTCTTTATTTGGATTGGCGCCTGCAACGCGACGGTTCTGGCCATCACGCACCTGTTGTCCCACGGCGGGTAAGGCTGTGAGCATGATTAGCAATATTATGACGGGAACACGACTCATCACATGCTATGTAGCGTTCTTTTTCTTGGTGCCGGTTCGAGCTTCAATGACATTCATCACATAATCGCCGAGTTTCTCGCACTCGTTGATGATGTCAAGATAGAAGACGCCTACCTGATAGTCATATAGACCCTCGCCAACATCGTCGAAGTTCTGATTTTTTAGGTCGGCGCGGTAATTATTTATTTCTAACTCGATATTAGATGAGATGAGAGCGTCTTTTAAGCTACCGGTAATGAGCACGCGCTGCATGTGATCAAGCGCGGTATTGGTAAGTTCGAACATCTGATGAATGTGATCGAGCTGCGCTTCTGTGAATTTGGCCTTAGCATGGCGGCGATGCTGGAGAGAACGCGCGAGATTGTAACAACTGTCGCCGATGGACTCGATTTCAGTCCCTTCTCTAAGCATTGCCCGGATTTTTGCTTTGGTTTCGTTGCTAAGATGGCCGTCAAGAACTTGATTTAGGTAGTTGGCTATCTCGATTTCCATGCGGTCGCTAATGCCTTCGTATTTTTCGATGCGGGTAAAGAGGGTGTTGAAGGCTTTATCGTCGGTCGTTTCCAACAAATCACGCACTAACTGGAACATCTTATTGGTACGGTCGGCATAATTGTTGATCTCTTTTCGCGCTTCAAGGATTGAAAGCTCCGCTGTGGAGAGGATACCGCCTGAAATGAACTTGAGACGGAAATCTTCGTCCTCGTTGCTGTCGCTTTTCTTTGGTTTTATTACGCAACACACCAGACGCTCAAGATAAGGAACGAACCAAATGAGAAGTAAGACGTTGGTAATGTTAAACGCTGAGTGAAATGCAGCCAAAGTCATGGACGCTTTTTGCGGGAAGTGTGGGTCAGAGGGCTGTATGTCGGAGCTAAAGCCTGCAATGTTGCATACCATTTTGAAGAAAGGCTTTAATAATATTAAAACCCAAATAACTCCGAGCACATTGATACTCATGTGGGCAAAAGCGGCGCGGCGAGCTTGTACATTCGCTGTGAGTGCGACGATATTAGCCGTGATAGTGGTGCCAATGTTCTCGCCAAGTACCAGCATAATGCCTTGGTCTATCGAAAGAACGCCGGTAGAGCACAGAGTCATGGTAATAGCCATAATTGCCGCCGACGATTGGACACAAAGGGTCAGCACGGAGCCGATTATGAGGAAGAGTAATGAGTTCCAGAGCGTCGGAGCGTTGAAATTCGAGAAGAACAGTTTCACTGCCTCGGCGTATTCTCCTGTTACGATGTTGGCTCCAGTCGTTTTAAGGGTGCTGATGCCAAGAAAGATGAATGCAATACCGAAAAGGAAGTCCCCGACGATGCGACGGCTCTTCATATATATAAGAATGATGCCGGCAAAGAATGCAAAGTAGGCGAAGTCGCCGATATTGAACGAGAAACCCAATGACATAATCCACGCCGTGACTGTAGTGCCTATGTTAGCGCCCAAAATGACGGAAATGGCTTGCAACAATGTTAGTAATCCGGCGTTTACAAAGCTGACAGTCATCAGAGTCGTGGCAGTGGAGGACTGTACTGCGGCGGTAATGAACATGCCGGTGAACATACCGGTAAAACGATTGGTTGTCATTGCACCAAGTACGTGGCGCAGTTGTGGACCGGCCATTTTTTGCAGGGCTTCGCTCATTGATTTCATTCCGAACATCAACAGTGCCAGTGAGCCGAGCAACTTAAAGATTATGATTAGCATTTGTGTAGTGTTTTATCTGAACCTAAAACGTTTGAATATTTGTCAGATTGTCTTATATAACGCTAAAAAGACGGCTGGTCTGGCTGAGGCCGGACAAGTCGTCTTTCTTTTCCTTTATCAAGTCGAATACTTTTTTCAGACAGCAGTTCCCCATTCTTGTTTGGAGGCAGGCTGTATTCTTTATGCCTATAGCACTTGACGTAAGATCGTGTCGGCAGGTGATTTTGCCGCCAATGCAGAGTGCATTCTCGTTGTTGCGAGAAATATATAGTCCGTATCCTTTATCGTACATAAGGGAAGTTTTAGCTTTGATACAAAACTATAGTTATGACCGCGAAGTTACGAAAAAGAAATGAAACCACCAAATTTCGCAAGCCCTTGTAACGATGTTATAACAGCACCCCCTCGCACATATATATAATAAGGTATGTGCGAGGGGGCATATCAGCGGCAGCGATCAGCACCGCTTGTGGTCAATCCTACTGCTGACTGGTGGCGGGAGCCTCGTCTATGAGCTCCATGAACTGGTCGAGCTTCGGAGTGATGATAATCTGTGTGCGACGGTTGCGCTGGCGACCCACTTCGGTGTCGTTGCTGGCTACAGGGTTGTACTCGCCGCGACCGGCAGCCGAGAGGCGTTTCGGGTCAACGCCGTACTTGTTCTGCAGAGCCTGCACCACAGACGAAGCACGCAGGGCGCTGAGATCCCAGTTGTTGCGAATATTGGTACGGCTGATAGGCACATTGTCAGTGTTGCCCTCGATGAGCACTTCATAGTCCTTGTAGTCCGTGATAATCTTGGCAATCTTGCTCAGCGTCTGGTCAGCGCGCTCATTGATTTCGTAGCTGCCCGATTTGTAGAGCATATTGTCAGCCAGCGAGATGTAAACCACACCTTTGAGCACCTGCACATCCACTTCACTCATCTCGTCGCGTGTAAGCGAGCGTGTCAGTTTGTTGGTGAGGGCGAGGTTCAGCGAGTCGCTCTTGCTCTTAATCTCCACGAGGTGCTTGATGTAAGCATTCGAGGCGTTGATTTCGTCCACAAGCTTCGAGATGTTCACACTGCTCTGCGTGTTTTGGTTAAGGCTGCTGCTCAGCGACGCATTGAGCTTGTCGTACATCTCTTTGAGCTCGGCGTGGCGCTTGCGAGCCTCCTCGAGAGCCTTTTCCAGCCCGACGGCTTTGCTTTTGCTGCCGGCCAGTTCCTGTAGGGTCTCGCTATGTTTACTTTGCAGCGCGCCCAGCTCCGTTTGCAGGGTAGCGTAGTCGCTTTGCAAGTTCTGATACTGCTTTTTCGTTACGCAGCTGGAAAATACCACTGCTGCTATCAGCACTTTAACAGCTGTGGCTGAAACTAAAAAGGTCAGTGATTTTTTCATAATCGTTAGTGTTTTATCGGTTTGTCGGTGCAATATTAGCAAGTTTAGAGTTTGCTGCCAAGATTATTTTCCTTTTTTAACGCTATCCCCTCGTCTTTTATATGTTTTTTAAGAATCGGATACCGAATATTTACCTTTTTTTGCTGATTACCGTTGGCAAAGTGCCTGTACGCAACCTGCCGTCAGGGAGTCAGCACCTCGGCTTCCGTCAGAGCCTGGCTATAGTACTCCGCCTTCTTCCGAATGTTCATAGGGTAGGCGCGGCTGGAGGAAGGCAGTCTGTGCAGCCTTATTCTCTCCCCCTCGCTGTTGCGCAGAGCGTCTATCTGCACGCTTTCGCCCATCTTGGGCTGCCGTTCGATGCCGAAGTGCCGGCAAATGGTGTCGGCAGCTTTTTCGCCCGTAACGATTATCTGTCTAAGCCTTGGCGCACGGCTCACAAGAGCCGCTATGTCGGTTTGCTCCACCACTTCGAGGAACTTATCCGAGGCGTTGTCCTTCAGACGCCTCACCGCCTCCGAAGTATCGTAGTAGCCGAGGTGCCGTTCGCCCACAAAGCGGACTATTTCCTCGTAGCGGTAGGTCTTATTGTCGAGGTCGACAAAATAATCCTTGTCGCCGTGGAAGATAAGCCCCATTATGCGCCAGTGGTCGTTGATAAAGTTAGGGTAAAAGAAGTCGAACCCCTTCGCCCAGCGCTTGCGCTGCGGCGGAAAGCTGCCGAGGAAGAGCACACGCGTCTCCTCGTCGATGCAGGGGTGCAGCGGGTGGCGCTCTATGTCGCCGTTGCTGAGCTCAATGTTGTCTGTATTGAGAAAATGCTGTCTCATTAACATTCTTATTCCGGACTTTTCGCGAGAAACAGCCGTGGCGGCTGCACATTTAGAAGTCGCGGTCTTTCCACAGGCCGTTCATGCGGTCGCGCAGCTTCTGCTCGGCGGTGTTAGGCTGCCCCTGCCAGATGCGAGTGCCCGTCAGAGCGTCTGGCATATACTGCTGCTCCACCCAATGCCCCTCGAAGTCGTGCGCATACTTATAGTCAGCCCCGTAACCGAGCTGCTTCATCAGCTTGGTCGGCGCGTTGCGCAGGTGTAGCGGCACGGGCAGGTTGCCACGCTCGTCCACAAGGCTCAGAGCCCTGCCGATGCCGAGATAAGCCGAGTTGCTCTTGGGCGAACAAGCGAGGTAGACGGCACATTCCGCCAGCGGAATGCGCCCTTCAGGCCACCCGATTTTCTCTATCGCCTCAAAGGTGGCATTAGCCAGCAGCAGAGCGTTGGGATTGGCGAGCCCGATGTCCTCGGAGGCGAGGATAATGAGCCGTCGCGCGATAAACTTGGGGTCTTCGCCGCCGCTGACCATTCGGGCGAGCCAGTAGAGCGCCGCATCAGGGTCGCTGCCGCGGATACTCTTGATAAAGGCGGAGATAATGTCGTAGTGCATCTCTCCGTCCTTGTCGTAGGCAGAGGGATTGAGCTGCAGGCGTGTCTTAACCGTCTTGTTGTCGATTACCACCGCCTCGCCCTCGCCGAAAGACGACACCACGAGCTCCAGAATGTTGAGCAACTTCCTGCCGTCGCCGCCGCTGTATTGAAACAGCGCGTCGGTCTCCTCTACCTTGATGTCGTGCTCCTTCAGTATCAAGTCCTGCCCGATAGCTTTCTCCATCAGCAGGCGCAGGTCGTCGTCGTTCAAAGGCTGAAGCACATACACCTGACACCGAGAGAGCAGCGGCGTGATTACTTCAAACGACGGATTCTCCGTAGTAGCGCCAATCAGTGTTACGATGCCCCTCTCCACGGCAGCAAGCAGCGAGTCCTGTTGCGATTTGGAGAAGCGGTGTATCTCATCGATGAAAAGGATTGGAGCCGGCGTGTCGAAAAAAGAGCTTTTGGCAGCCTTGTCGATTACTTCGCGCACATCTTTCACTCCGCTGCTCACCGCGCTCAGCGTAAAGAATGCCGAGCCGTTGGACTGCGCAATAATCTGTGCCAAAGTGGTCTTGCCCACGCCCGGAGGCCCCCACATGATAAACGAACTGACGCGCTTGTTGTCAATCATGCGCCTCAGCGCGCACCCTTCGCCCACCAAGTGCTGCTGCCCCACATAGTCCTGGAGCGTGAGCGGCCTCATTCTCTCTGCTAATGGTCGTGCCATAGTGCCGATTGTTCTTATATGTTCACCTATCCTTGCCCTACCGGCGCAGATTGCTCTTATAGCGATATACAACAGCGCGGAAACCTTGCGCCGCCTTGCCGTCGATGCTCACGCGCTCCACGCCGATGCGACATTCTATGCTGTTGTCGTAATATTCGCCTATATAGTTGTTCGAGAAGTTGAACTTTATGTCGTGTTGCGTCTCCTCGATGCGCTCCGCGAGCGTCGGCACAAGCCTATACTTGATGCCGCCCTGCCTATCCTTCAGAAACTTGTAAGCCGCGCGCACTTTTATGGTGCCGATGCTGCGCAGGCTGTTGGCAATGTCAGCGTCGCCCATCTGTTCTGCCACCGCGTCGAGCGGCAGAGCAATCGTGAGCGAGTCCGCCGACACCGCGCCCACTCCCTCCGCTATGTTCTGTGCCGGATTGTCCGCCGTGCCGTAGGTAAGGTCGCCCGTGTAGTTGCCACGCATCTGTTCTCTCACTTGCTGCGCCACAGCAGAGGGCAGTTCATCGCTGTCGCCGCTGCAACTCGCCATCAGTCCGGCCATTGCCAGCATAGCGAAGATATAAATATAGTTCTTCAGTTTCTTCATATATGTAGAATTAAATGTAGAATCGTTCGTTTAGACCCGATTCTCCATAAAAACCGCCGTTACGACAGCTGTTACGGGTGCGAATTTACTACAATAATATGTATAAGGCAATAACCAAATGTAAAAAAGTTCTCTCAAAAACCCTAATCCCATACCTTATTATTATATAATGTGTACAAAACAATGCCATACATTGTCCCTTATTCTTCTTGGTGGAGATAATAATTCTTTCTACCTTTGCAACTTGTAAATAAAGGATTTACGTTGTCGCCGCTTTTAGCGACGCAGTCGTGCCCGATCCTTGCTAAACTCAAGTATTAACCCTCTAACCCCATTAAGTAAGAAACAGAAAGACATTCTAATCCCTACAGAAACACGCAGGACGAGCCTAAGCCTACGTCCTTGCAAGAGAACCTTATTTATTAACAACTCGGTGTTTCTGCTCTTTATATACTAACTTGGGCTATTAGTCCTTGTTCTCGTTATGCAAATACCACCAATTTTTGTACCGGAGAGCAAGCGATGACGGTTCACGCCGTAATAAGGTGTGAAATGCTTTGCTTTTCTTGGTACAAGGTACGTGGTGGTAACCTGCATAACGGAAAAGCTAAACGAGCAGTTCCGCCTTATTCTTTTAATCTTGTAATGAAACATTTTTATCTTAAAACAATTTTATCGTGTGTCCTTAGTGTTGCAGGCATAACTGTCTCCGCCTATGATTGCAAAGTCAACGGAATTTATTACAAACTAAACAAAGATAACCAGACTGCATCGGTTACTTATTATAGTGATATAGTAAGTGACAATCGTTATGGTTACTTTGGCAGTGTTAATATACCCTCGTCATTTACACTCAACGATATTATATATAGCGTAACTTCAATTGACAGTTATGCGTTCTCTGGTTGCCGTGACATATACTCGGTAAGTATTCCCAACAGCGTAACCTCGATTGGCGGTTATGCGTTCAGTAGCTGTAGTAATCTAACATCGGTAAGTATTCCTAACAGCATGACTTCGATTGACAGTTATGCGTTCACTAGTTGCAGTGGTCTGACCTCGGTAAGCATTCCCAATAGCGTAACTTCGATTGGCAGCCATGCGTTCTCTGGTTGCAGTGGACTAACCTCGGTAAGTATTCCTAACAGCGTAACTTCGATTGGCAGCTATGCGTTCACTAGTTGCAGTGGTCTGACCTCGATAACTATTCCTAACAGCGTAACTTCGATTGGCAGCTATGCGTTCAATG
This sequence comes from Prevotellaceae bacterium, assembly GCA_022508585.1. GTDB lineage: Bacteria > Bacteroidota > Bacteroidia > Bacteroidales > Bacteroidaceae > UBA6382. The sequence continues at coordinate 11,695 of JAFLUU010000063.1, forward strand.
GTTGTATTTAGAGGCTTCTAAACAACCATGAACAACACAAAACAACAAAATATA
>JAFLUU010000064.1 GCA_022508585.1 Prevotellaceae bacterium
TCACGACATTTCTACGAATTTCGAGGCTCAAAAATCGCGCGCGGAGGCCTTTTCTGCAAACTTTGACGGGATTAGGTAGAAGTTTGGTGATGTTTTGCATATTTTGGTGCAGAATGTGTGTCGTTTCGTGGGGAATTTGTATATTTGCCACTAAGTTTAACGCGTTCAGAGCGGAGACACGCGACCTTTTTATAAAATAATTAACGCACTTTATTATAATATCTTATGAACAAAACACTATTCAAATCCCGTTTGTGCTGCATCATTGCAGTATTAGCAACATTGTTTGCTTTTATGCCGACGGCAAAAGCAAATCCGGTTACATTGGAAAAGGCTAAATTGAAAGCGCAACAGTTTTTGACGGCAAACAGAGCCAAATCTAACTCGCTAAATGGCAAACAGACGGCGGTAACATTCGATTTAGCTTATGAAGCAAAGACTGACGACAAGAATGCATCGTGCTTTTATGTGCTAAACGAAAGCTCCGACGGCGGTTATATCATAGTTTCTGCTGACGACCGTCTGCCAGATGTGCTTGGCTATTCGGACAATGGAGCATTCGACCCCAACAATGCACCAGATAATATGAAATGGTGGTTGTCAGAGTACGAACGACAGATAAATCAACTGCTCAGTACGGACAAAGGTGAAGTTGCAACTATAGATAACACAAGTTTTCGCGACGGTTGGTCGGAAATCGAGCCGCTGATAAAAACGAAATGGGATCAAAGAAGCCCGTATTACAACCTTTGCCCGAGAGTAGATGGTAATCCAACATCTACAGGCTGTGTTGCTACTGTTATGGCACAGATTATGAATTACTATAAGTGGCCGGAACATGGTAGGGGCAGCAATAGCTACGAATGGAATGGGCAAACACTCAGCATGGACTTTAGTCAGACAACTTTTGACTGGAATAATATGCAGGACACCTACTCTACTAACGACAGTCCCACTGCGCAGAACGCTGTTGCAACTCTAATGTATGCTTGTGGCATTGGTGCGAATATGAATTATGGTAGATCTGAAAGTGCTGCATTTAATACCGATGCATTAAATGCTTTACAGAAAAATTTTGACTATAATGCACAATATCTAAATAGGTATTCAATGAAACTTGAAAATTGGGAAAATTTAATATATAACGAATTGGCAAATAAAAGACCGGTATATTATTCTGGCCTATCTATATCTGGAGCTCATGCGTTTGTGTGCGACGGTTATTCCAATGATGGTCTGTTCCATATCAATTGGGGTTGGGGTGGATTTTGTGATGGTTACTTCCTATTAGATGTACTTGACCCATACAATGAAGGACTTGCAGGGGCAGAATCAGCTGACGGATATAAATATGAGCAATTAATTATATATGGTATATGCCCTAAAACATACGATACGCCAGATATAGCTATCAACGCGGAGAACTTTCCCGACGAGAATTTCCGCAATTGGCTCTTGGAGCAAGAGTATGGACAGGACGGTGTAATTACTGGTTACGAGATTGCTGATATTGATGAAATTAATGTGAATGACAAAGGCATTAGAAGTTTGGAAGGAATACAGAATTTCATATATTTGATAACATTAGATTGTAATAATAACCAGCTGACAAACTTAGATATATCTGACCACACGGCATTGACTACTTTGCGGTGTTACAACAACCAGCTGACAAGCTTAGATGTAACAAATAATACGGCACTGACTTATTTGTACTGCCACGAAAATCAGTTGACAAGCTTAGATTTAACCCATAACACGATACTAATATCTTTATTATGCGAAGACAACCAACTGACAAGCTTAGATGTATCGAATAACACGGCATTGACAGAGTTGCGCTGCGACAACAACCAGCTGACTACATTAGATGTATCTGATTGCACGGCATTAGAAAGGTTGAACTGCTACTACAATCAGTTGACGAGCTTAGATGTATCTGATCACACGGCATTGACACTGTTGTACTGCTACAATAATCAGTTGACAAGTTTAAATGTATCTGGTTGCACGGCATTGGAAAGGTTAAACTGCTACAACAACCAGATTTACGGTGAGAATATGGACAAATTTATAAGTACTCTACCAAATAGGGAGGGAATAATTCATATATACAACAATATCTCCAGACCTGAAAGCAATATTTGTACAAAGAGACAAGTGGCTACGATAAAGGGTAAAGGGTGGACACCTTATTATTGGTCAGGATATGATTGGTTAGAGTACGAGGGTAGTGATGACCTTGACGGTATAATTGCAAATGAAACGGAGTATGGGGCTGGCATCGCCGCGAATGCTGTGGCTTACGACCTCAATGGCCGCAGAGTTGAGGATTGGCAAAACATGAAGGGCGTGTATATCGTTAATGGCAAGAAGGTTGTAGTGAAATAATGCGTTGTTGCGAAAAAGGCTATCGAGAAATCATACTTTCCTGATTATATACAAAACAGCCGCCTGCACATAGAGTGTGGGCGGCTGCGTGTTTGTAGAACTAATTAGAGGCTTACTCTATGAGCCGGTCGGGCCAGTTGACGAGGTAGAGGCGTTCCGTTGCGCGAGTAAAGGCGGTATAAAGCCAGCGGAGGTAGGCGCGGTCGATGCCGTCGGGCGGCAGCCAGCCCTGATCAACATACACGTGGCTCCACTGGCCGCCCTGCGCCTTGTGGCAGGTAACGGCATAGGCGTACTTTATTTGCAGTGCGTTGTAGTTGGGGTCGAGCTTGAGTTTGCGAATGCGCTCGGCCTTGCTGCGTATCTCTGCGTAGTCTTCCATTACTCCGCGATAGAGCATATCGCTCTGCTCGCGAGTGAGGGCGGGAGCTTCGGAGGTGAGGGCGTCTAACAGCACGCGGACATCGAGCTCCAAATCGTCGTAGTCGGGAAATTGGAGCGTTACGTCGGCGAAGTGCAGGCCGTAGAAGTCCTCGCGACCGCTGATGTGGCGTACTATAGCTATGTCGCCGTTGGCTATAAAGTTAGTAGCGGTCGTAGCGACCGTTTTATGCGCCTTCGGCGATGCGTTATCCTCTTTGCTTGCCTCGTGAGTTTGCTTCGAATCGCTGCAAAGCTGCTCTATCCAATAATAGTTATTGCGCACTACCATTATGACGTCGCCCACAGCCAGCCCGCCGTCGCGCCCGAAGACGACGTTGCGTATACCGAGGTTGTACTCGACAGCGCGCTTGTTGGAGCGGGTAACGACTACCACTTGCTCCTGCCCCAAACGGTCATAGTCGGCCTCCAAGGTCTCGACCAGCTCACTGCCCGGCAGGTTGACGATGTCGCTGAAGCTGGCAAAGCGTACTTTAACTTGTGGCTGGGGTGTGTCTTCAGTCAGTAGGCGTCTTAGCGCTGTGGCGTTCCACAAGATGCCGCTCTGTTCGGCTTGTCGCATCACGGAGGTGAGTTGATAGCCGTGAACAGCGAGCCTCATGTCGCGCAGGGTGGCTATGCTGAGAGCCGGGCTCTCGTCTTCGCCCACCGGAGGCAGCTGTGCGTTGTCGCCGATGAGGATAAGGCTGCAAGTGGGAGATTGAAAGACGTAGCTTGCAAGGTCTTCGAGCAGGCTGCCAGTACCAAAGGTGGCGGTAAGACTGCTTTCGTTAGTAATCATAGAGGCTTCGTCAACGATGAATACGGCATTCTTTCGTTTGTTGAAGCCCAAAGAGAAGTGAGCGTCGAGGTCGCCGGCTTTCTTCTGGCGGTATATCTCCTTGTGAATGGTGTAGGCCGACAGACCGGAGTGTTGCGCCAACACTTTGGCGGCTCTGCCAGTAGGAGCGAGCAGCACCACGTCGCGCCCCACGCGCCGGAGCACCCTCACGACGGCTGACATGAGCGAGGTCTTGCCGGTGCCTGCATAGCCGCGCAGCATATAGACCGCGCGCGGCTCGTGAGTAAACAGGAAACGGGATAAACGCAAAATCACTTCCCTCTGCGCTTCGGTCGGCGCAAAGGGAAGTGATTGTTCTGTGAGTTCAAGAAATGTGTCCTCAATCATGGCTTCGGCTCACGAGGCCATACATATAGAGCATCAGCGCGATGCAACCGCCCACAGCGAGCACGGCCAAAATACGAAGCTGCAACACTCCGACAGGCGCAGGCAACGTTATCCAGCTAAGCAGAGCATAAAGGCCGCTGACGACCACCGACACGGGCAAGACCCTGCGCCATGAGAAATAAACGGACTTGGCTCGCCCAAAGAGGGGCTTATGCCTAAGTATGCCGACCAACACGAGCACTATCTCAAGCAGCAGCGCGACGAAAAGCATATCTCCCACCACGCGTCCGACATTATGCCAGCTTAGCTCGGGCATAGCCAGCGCCTTGCGCCAGATAAGGAAATAAGCCAGCAGCAGAGAGAAGCGGAGATCGGCTTTTCTGATGTGAGAGAGCATATTTGACTACAATCCAGCGAGTTCCACGACCTTATCCACGGCGGCATCTATGCCGGCGGTGTCTTTACCGCCTGCAGTAGCGAAGTGGGGTGCGCCGCCACCGCCGCCTCTGATGAGCTTGGCGGCCTCGCGCACAAGATTGCCGGCGTGCAGTCCGCGCTCCTCCACGAGGTCTTTGCTTATCATTACGGTAATGAGCGGTTTGTCGTCAAACTTGCTGCCATAGACGCAGAAAGTCTTGGCCGGCAGCATACCGGACACCTGGAAAGCGAGATCCTTGACACTGTTGGCGGGAATGTCCGTCACGAACACGTGCTTCACTAAATGTACACCATCGTCTGTCAATTCGGCAGCCTCTATAATCTCTTCGCGCACCTTGTTAAGCCGCTCGGTCATAGCATCCTCCATCTGCTTGCGCAGCTCCGCGTTCTCATTGATAGTCTTCTGGATAGCGGCGTGAACATCTTTCTGACCGACCAAGTCACGCAGAGCGATAACGATGCCTTCCAACTGATAAACGCTTTCTTCCGCTGCCGCGCCGGTGATAGCTTCTATGCGGCGCACGCCTGCGGCAACGCTACTCTCGGAAACTATGCGGATAAGACCGATTTGACCCGTAGCTTTGACATGACAACCGCCGCAGAACTCGATGCTTTTACCAAACTGCACGACGCGCACCCTGTCGCCGTATTTCTCGCCGAACAGAGCCATGGCTCCCATCTTCTTGGCGTCCTCCAAAGGTATGTCGCGATGGTCTTGAATAGGCAAATTCTGACGAATGCGCTCATTGACAAGGCGCTCCACCTTGCGCAGCTCCTCGTGAGTAACCTTTTGGAAGTGGCTGAAGTCGAAGCGCAGGCTTTCGGGCGTAACGAGCGAGCCTTTCTGTTCCACATGAGTGCCCAACACCTCGCGCAACGCCTGATCTATAAGGTGGGTGGCGGAGTGATTGGCCTCGCTGGCGCGGCGGCGCTTCACATCGACCACTGCCAAGAACTCAGCCTCGGGATTAGCGGGCAGCTGATGGGCAATATGAATGGGGAGATTGTTTTCGCGCTTGACATCGACGATTTTCAGTGTTTCTTGCTCGTTCTTCAAAACCCCGCTATCGCCGACCTGACCACCCATCTCGGCATAGAAAGGCGTGTGGTCGAGCACTATTTCATAGTACACTTTGTTCTTCTGCTCGACGCGGCGATATTTCAAAATATGGCAAGGAAACTCCGTGAAGTCGAGATAATGCGTCTGCGTCTCGCCTTGGCGAAGCACCGTCCAGTCGGTTGCCTCTACGGCAGCGGCGTTGCGAGCGCGCTCTTTCTGCTTCTGCATCTCTGCATCGAAAGCTTCAATATCCACGCTGAGACCCTGCTCGTGGCAAATAAGCTCCGTCAAATCAAGGGGGAAACCGAATGTATCAAAAAGAGTGAAGGCCTGCACGCCATCGATGACATTGCGCCCCTGCTCCTTAGTCTCGCGGATAACGCCGTCAAGCAAACTGATGCCGGTGGCAAGAGTACGCAAGAAAGACTCCTCTTCTTCTTTCATCACCTTGGAAATAAGCACCTTCTGACCCTCCAACTCGGGATAAGCATCGCCCATTTCGCTAATCAACGTCGGCAATAACTTGTACATAAAGGCTTCTTGGAACCCGAGGAAGGTGTATCCGTAACGCACGGCGCGGCGCAGGATACGGCGAATCACATATCCGGCCTTAGCGTTGCCAGGCAGCTGACCGTCGGCTATGGAGAAAGCGATGGCGCGGACATGATCTGCAATGACACGCATGGCGATGTCTTTCTTCTCGTCCTTGCCATATTCTGTTTCGCAGAGATTGCCTAAAGCCTTAAGGAGCGGTTGGAACACATCGGTATCGTAATTACTCTGCTTGCCTTGCAGAGCCATACAAAGGCGCTCGAATCCCATGCCGGTGTCGATAACTTTGGCAGGCAGAGGCTCTAACGAACGGTCGGCCTTACGGCTATACTGCATGAAAACGATATTCCAAATCTCAATGACCTGCGGGTTATCCTTATTAACGAGGCTTGCACCGCTGACCTTGGCTTTTTCCTCATAGCTGCGCAGGTCAATGTGTATTTCGGAGCAGGGGCCACAGGGGCCGGTGTCGCCCATCTCCCAGAAGTTGTCGTGTTTGTTGCCGTTGATGATGTGGTCTTTGGGCAAATACTGCTCCCAGTAGCTTGCGGCCTCGTTATCGCGCTCCAAGCCCTCCTCCGGCGAGCCCTCGAAGACGGTGGCATAGAGAATGTCGGGATTAATCTTGAGCACATCGACCAAATACTCCCATGCCCACGCGATAGCCTCCTTCTTGAAATAGTCACCAAAGCTCCAGTTGCCAAGCATTTCGAACATGGTGTGATGATAAGTGTCGTGTCCCACCTCTTCGAGGTCGTTGTGCTTTCCACTGACACGCAAACACTTCTGTGAGTCGGTTACGCGGGCACTCTTCGCCTCAGCATTACCAAGGATAATATCTTTAAATTGATTCATTCCCGCGTTGGTGAACATCAGCGTAGGGTCGTCCTTGATTACCATCGGAGCGGAGGGCACAACGAGATGCCCTTTCGACTCGAAAAACTTCTTGAACGAGTTTCTAATCTCTTTTGCTGTCATCTTTTCGATTTTTGTTTTTTATTTGGCGGCAAAATTACTAAAAAACCATTACATTTGCAGCGTAAATATCGTCAAAATCTCGATTATGGCTCTCAACCCTAACAAGGATCTCAAGAAATTTTACTCTATTCAGGAGGTAGCCAAGATGTATGATGTAAATGAGTCGCTACTTCGCTTTTGGGAAACGGAATTTCCGCAGCTCAAGCCTCAGCGTGCCGGCAGGGACATTCGCCAATATTCCAAAGATGATATTAAGCTCGTTGGCGTAATCCACGACCTTGTGAAACGGCGCGGCCTCAAGCTGGCAGCTGCGCGCGAAGTACTGCGCAAAAACAAGGACGGAGCCTACCGCAGCAACGAAGTCCTCGACATGCTCAAGGACATCCGAGTTCAGCTCGTGGAGATGCGCAAAAACCTCGGCGGCATAGTTACCGAGTATGAGTACGATCTTGCCGACTGAGCGAACAATCACACATATCCTAACAATCATCCAGCAATGTTTACAGGAATTATCGAAGCTATGGCCAAAGTGGAGGCCATTACCCACATACAGGACAACATAGAGCTCACCCTTAGCACTCCGCTTGCAGCAGAACTCAGCGTTGGGCAGAGCCTCGCCCACAACGGCATCTGCCTCACCCTCACCTCCGTCAATCTGGACTTAGCGCACAAACAGTCCTCAGGACTGTACAGCGTTACGGCAATGCGCGAGACCATGCAGCGTACCAACCTCGGCACATTGAAGGTTGGCGATTTAGTCAATATCGAGCGTTCAATGGCCGCCAACGGTCGATTCGACGGCCACATTGTGCAGGGACATGTGGACACGACAGCTAAGTGCATAGCCCTTGAGGACGCCAATGGCAGCTATACCTACACTTTCCAATACCAGACTGCACCTGAGATGGTAAGCCGCGGCTATTTCTGCGCCGACAAGGGCAGCATCACCGTCAATGGCGTAAGTCTTACTGTTTGCAATCCCACCCACGACACTTTCCAAGTAAATATCATCCCTTTTACTTTCGAGCATACCAATTTTCAAAGCATCAAGGTCGGCACAACCGTCAATCTCGAGTTTGACATCGTAGGCAAATATATCGCCCGGCTTGCGCAGCACAGCTGAGCCAGTCTGTCCAACGACCTGCCAAGAACCGATATAATGTCTCTTGGTCAATAAGCCTCCAAGTGTATAGAGATTCCTTGGAGGTTAAATTGCGTTCGCAGTCATTTCATGTTTTTTTCATTCAGTCTCGTCGTCAAGAAAGACATAGTTCCACCTTTTGAGTAGAACAAGAGACTAAATACAACCAGAAAACTTGGAGGAAATGAAAATTTTAGTATCTTTGCACAAATTAAAGTCATAAATTATGAAATCATTGTTATCAGTCTTATTCGCTTTTGTCGCGTTTTCCGTTTCTGCAGTCGAGTTGCCTCCAATGAGCAACGGCGGTGAGACGCACTGGCTCTATGTTCAGTTTACATCTAACAGCACGGTAGTAGAAGACCTCGGAGCAAACGCCGAACTACGTAACCGCGAGGCGCGCCAGGACGCTGACGGACAGTTGTGGAAAATCAGCGGCAGGCAGGATTCCTGCTTACTGATGTCTCGTCAAGGCAACTATCTATATTATAACCGTAGCAACAACCGTTTCATCGCCTCAGCTACGGAGCGGACTGCGATGAAACTGGTGGAGAACAACAACGGCAAATGGGAACTTCAGATTTACGACGAAAAGCAGGCTCCGGCATCAGGGTCGATTGCCCTCGTGATGAACGGCGGCAGCGGCACTGACAAGTATCTCGACCTATGGAAGCACAATTTTGCAGCCTGCGGTTTAGAGTTCATCGAAGAACAATCTATGGAATTCCGTTATCAGGGGGCACCCGCCACTCCGGCGGAGGCATCGTTCTCAGGAAATGCCAACGCTCCGTCCGAAAAGCTGTCGCTTTGGTATAATAGACCAGCCAACAACTGGACTAAGCAGGCGTTGCCTATCGGCAACGGCAATATGGGCGCAATGATTTTCGGCGGCATTACTCAAGACCGCATCCAGTTCAACCACAAGACGCTTTGGAAAGGCACATCCGCATCTAACAACCTCGGTTCTTATCTTGCATTCGGCGACCTTTACATCACCGAAACACAGCCTACTAAGGCGGCAAACAATTATGTCCGTACCCTCGACCTCAAACAAGCCGTCGCTACCGTAGAATACGGCGCCGGCGGTGCTTCGTTCCGACGCGAATATTTGGCCTCCTACCCCGATGAAGTTATTGCGATACATTATGAAGCAACCGACGGCGGCGAAATCAATGTCGAACTGCAACTGATAAACGCCCAAGGCGAAAAAGCCGTCTACCAATCTGACGGAGCTCGGTTCTCCGGCACGCTCGGCAACGGTATGCTCTATTGCGCCGCAATGTCCGTGAATACTGAAGGTGGCACCACATCGGCTTCTGCTACCGGCATTACTGTCAGCAATGCTCGGGCAATGACTATCCTGCTGTCATGCGCCACAGACTTCGACCCCACCAAGAGCAATCATTTGAGCGGCCTCGACCCAGCGACGGAAGTCGAAAGAAACCTCGATGCCGCCACGCAGAAAGATTATGTTTTGTTGCGAGACGACCACATCGCTGACCATTCCTCGTTGTTCGACCGCGTGGACTTTGTGCTTGACAAAGCCGTCAATACCCTACCGACCAATACGATGCTGACCCAAACAAGTCTGCCGCAGCGCTCGATGACCGACATGCTCGTGTTCGCCTATGGCCGATATTTGACTATAGCGTCGTCGCGCGGTGCCGATGTTCCGTCTAATCTTCAAGGCATTTGGAATAAAGACGGGAATGCCTCGTCATCGGCCGTATGGGGTTCGGACATACACACCAACATCAATGTGCAGATGAACTACTGGCCTGTTGAATCTACCAACCTCAGCGAGTGCCATATGCCGTTGCTCAACTTCCTGCGCAACGAAGCCTTGCGTACCGACGGCGGCTGGCAGCGCAATGCCCGCAATTTGGGCATAGACGAAGGCTGGGTTGTAAACACCGCGAGCAATATATTTGGCGGCTCGAGCAACTATAAAGTAGGTAAGTATTCGGTCGCCAATGCTTGGCTGTGCGACCACCTATGGCAGCACTACGCCTATACGCTTGACCATGAATATCTCCGTGATCACGCATGGCCGGTGATGCGTTCCGCCTGCCGCTTCTGGCTAAAAAGGTTAGTAGAGGCATCAGACGGGACTCTTGAATGCCCGTACGAATACTCGCCGGAACAGGGTAGAGTGCAGAATGCGACGGCTCACGCGCAACAACTCGTCGGTATGCTCTTCCAAAACTCTCTGAACGCCATTGCCGTACTCGATAATCCAGCCGACACACCGCTGCGCGACTCTATCTCTACCGCCTTGCCGCGTCTTGACAGCGGCATGCGCATTGACCGAAACGGCCTGCTGCGCGAATGGAAATATCAAGAAAACACCCCGAACCTTGAAGCCGACAAAAACTACTACGCCGACGACGAGCAGAATGTATGGCAGTGCCACCGCCACACCTCCCATTTGGTGGGGCTCTATCCCGGCTTCATTATCGATAAAGGCACAGACGCCGACATCTTTCAGGCTGCCGTCGCTTCGCTGGCTGACCGTGGCGATGTCGGGACCGGCTGGGCTCGCGCATGGCGCATATCTCTTTGGGCTCGTGCACGCGATGCCGCACATGCCTATACCACACTGCGCGGCTTTGCCCATCACACCGAAGCTCTGAGCTACGACTGGCACGGCGGGCTCTACGACAATATGCTTGATGCCCACGCTACATCGGTATTTCAAATGGAAGGCAACTTCGGCGCCACAGCAGGCATTGCCGAGATGCTGTTGCAAAGTCGTCCCGACTCCTTGATATTACTCCCCGCCCTGCCCGACGAATGGGCAGACGGCCATATAACCGGTTTGAAAGCCATTGGCAATTTCGAGATCGGACTGACATGGAAGAAAGGGCGCTTGACAACAGCAAGCATCAAATCGCTTTCCGGCGGCTCGCTCGTCATCGCCTATCCTGGCATTAACAAGGCCGACATAACAACCTCTGCCGAAACATCGGTTCACCCCTCTTCTGCCGGGCAAATTACCCTTCAGACCGAGAAGGGCATGGAATATATCCTTACGATGCCCGACGATGATAATGCAACGGCTGTCAGTAATATCCGCGAACAACCTATTATCAAAGTCGAAGACGGAGTCGTCAGCGTCAGTAACAGCAAGTCAAGAGTAACCATTCACGACCTTGCAGGACAAAGCTATAGTGTTGGGAAAAAACTCACTCCGGGAATGTATATAATCAATGACAACGGAGAATTTGTCCGCACAATAATCGTTCGTTAATTTCTTAATATTATCAGCGCAAGGCAGATACACAAAAAAGGAGCAGCCGAGTTCTCGGTTGCTCCTGTCGCTACCCACTATCGTAGCGCATTCTTCCTGCGGACTTGCCATATAAAGGGCATCATCACGATGCCTGCGGACTTGCCACATAACGGCTTATGCCTGCCCCAGCAATTGTTTGCCATACGCCGTGCG
>JAFLUU010000065.1 GCA_022508585.1 Prevotellaceae bacterium
CCGCATAAAACTGCCCTAAGGGCAGCGGAGCAGCAAGAAACAGCCGTTACGGCTGCGGGCATGAGCATCATTAGCGCCGTTTCTGCGTGGGTAAGGAATACTTTTTGCGCGGAAAAAGAGACAAATTTAAAGTTGGATTTTAAATTTGGCGCGCATCTATGCCAAATTTAAAATAAAAATACTATTTTTGCAGCAAATATTAAGTTTGAATACAATGGTAAGAAGAGAATTGAGTGCAAAACTGAAGAAGATGACGACTAAATATCCTGTCGTTACGCTGACAGGACCGAGGCAGTCGGGTAAATCTACTCTGCTGAAGATGACTTTCCCTGACTACAAGTATGTTTCGTTAGAGGATCTCGACTTGCGCACTTTCGCCGCTGAAGATCCGCGTGGTTTTATCGCTTCTTTCCCGCGGCGCGTGATTATTGACGAGGCGCAGCGTGTGCCGACGCTCTTTTCCTACATTCAGACGCATGTCGACAAGCTCGATGAGACGGGCGTGTACTTGTTGGCGGGCTCTCACAACTTCCTGCTGCTGGAGAGCGTCAACCAATCGCTGGCCGGGCGCACGGCGGTGCTGAAGTTGTTGCCTTTTTCACACCGTGAGATGGCGACGGCAGGGATTTTGGACAACGATATTAACCGCCAGATATTCACGGGTTGCTATCCGCGCATCTATGACAAAAATATCGCGCCGACCGACTACTATCCTTACTATATACAGACTTATGTGGAGCGTGATGTGCGCCTGCTCAAGAACATTGGCGACCTCAGCCGCTTCACTCGGTTCATCAAGCTCTGCGCGGGACGGATTGGTCAGTTGCTTAACCTCTCGTCCTTAGCCAATGAGTGCGGTATCAGCGTGCCGACGGCTAACTCGTGGCTCTCTGTGCTCGAGGCGAGCTACATCTGTTACTTGTTGCAACCCGATTGGAATAATTTTTCTAAGCGTCAGACAAAGTCGCCTAAGCTCTACTTCTACGACACGGGGCTGGCTTGCTCGCTATTGGAGCTCAAAAGCGCGGAGCAGGTGGCTACTCATTACTTGAGAGGGGGGCTTTTTGAGAATATGGTCATCAATGCGTTCCTCAAGGAGGGCTGGAACCGCGGCGAGATGGTCGATTTGCGTTTCTGGCGCGACAAAACGGGCAACGAGGTGGACTTACTACGCTATGACGGCGAGCTGCCATCGGCTTACGAGATTAAATCGGGAGCGTCGTTCTCTTCTGATTATTTCGCCGGACTGACGAAGTGGGCTACGCTGGCTAAATGTTCTGCCGATAGGCTCCATGTGATTTACGGCGGCGACAATAGTCTGCATACTTCCAATGGTAGGCTCGTTGCATGGGGCGATTTATGCCGTGAGGAGGGGTAAGACAAGAACTTCGGGCGCTTATCTCGCAGATTACCGGACTTAGCGCATAAAACTGCCGTTACGACTGCAGCCTTCAGGGCTACCGCAGAACCGGCGGAGCAGCATAAATCAGCCCTTAGGGCTGCCGTTACGGCAGTCGTGGTAGAGGAAATGCGCCACGAACAGGATAACGAGCAGGGTATTGCCGCCGAGGCGCAACCACATCGGCCATGAGTCGGGCACGAGCATCATTAGCGCTGTGAACAGGGCGGCTATCAACACATACGCGCCTATACTGCGCAGCGGATAGGCGATAGGATACTTGCGTTGCCCGACGAAGTAAGACAGCAGCATCGCTACGCCGTAGCCGGCCACTCCGCCCCACGCGCAGGCCATGTATCCGAAGCGCGGCACAAACAATACGTTCACGGCCATGAGCACTGCACAGCCAGCCAGCGAGAACCAAAGCCCCCAGATAGTGCGGTCGATGAGCTTATACCAGAATGATAGATTGAAGTAGACTCCCATCAATATCTCGGCAATCATTACGACGGGCACGACGGCGAGTCCCTCCCAGTAATCGCGGCCTATGATGTAGCGCAACACGTCTAAGTAGCCTACCACAACCAAAAACGCCAGCAGCGTAAAGATAATAAAATACTTCATGGCCTTGGCATAGGTGGAGCGGCTGTCGACGTCCTTCGCTTTGCCGAAGACGAACGGCTCGTAGGCGTAGCGGAAAGCCTGCGTAATCATTGCCATCACCATTGCTATCTTTACGCAGGCGCCGTAGATGCCGAGCTCCACCTCGCCGCGCAGTCCGGTGCGCAGGTAGGGGTAAAGTATCTTGTCGGCAGTCTGATTGAGAATGCCGGCTATGCCAAGCATGAGGATTGGCCACGAGTAGGCAAGCATCTGCCGGAGAAGGCGAGGGCTGAATGACCACTCGATGCGCAGGAGGTCGGGAATAAAGAAAAGAGTGATGAATGACGTGCAGGCGAGGTTGATGCCGAATACGTAGGCTACGTCTGTTTTATCAAGCACGAGGAAGTAGAGCACGTTGATGCCTATGTTGAGCACTATAAAGAGAAGCTTAAGCGAGGCGAAGCGAATGGGACATTTGCGGAAGCGGAGGTAAGAAAACGGCACGGCCTGCAAGGCGTCGAGGGCTACGACGGTGGCCATCATGAGCACGAGATTTTGCCTGTCGGCATAGCCTATGAGCGGGGCGATTTGCCCGATGAAACCGTAGATTATTGCAATAAAGACGGCGGTGAGCACACCCACCACGAGCATGGCGGTGGAGAAGACGGAGTCGGGGCGCTCTCCCTCCTTGTTGGCGAAGCGAAAGAGGGTCGTCTCCATGCCGAAAATGAGGATTACGAGTATGAGCGCCGTGTAAGCATAGAGATTTGTAACAACGCCGTAGCCGCCTGACGCGGCAGAGATTTTAGCCGTGTAGAGCGGCACAAGCAGATAGTTGAGAAAGCGACCGACTATGCTGCTCAGGCCATAGACGGCAGTGTCCTTGACAAGCGACTTAAGATTGGCCATATCCGTGTATGTTTGCAGGTGCAAAGGTAATCTTTTCCCCTCAACCGCGCAGACACGAAGGCGCAAAAAAAACTGCTCCGCCGCTTTCCCCCTCGCGCGCGTACATTATAATATATTGTTACATGAGGCGCTTTTACCATTTTATCCGGCAATATTTTGCTGTTTCGCGGAAACAATGTAATTTTGCCAAATAATCATATTGCCTATATAGGCACTTAATACAAGCTGCACTATGGAAACGAAAATAACCAAAATCATTGGTGGTCGCGTGCTCACTCCGCAGGGCTGGGCCAAGGATGCCACTGTTGTCGTGAAAGACGGCAAGATTGTCGAAGTGAGCAATGGCAACATTGACGTGGCCAATGCTGAAATTGTCGACGCCAAGGGACACTATGTGGTGCCCGGCGGAATAGAGCTTCACATTCACGGCGGTGGCGGGCGCGACTTTATGGAAGGCAGCGAGGAGGCTTTCCGCACTGCCATAGCGGCTCACATGCACTACGGCACTACGAGCATCTATCCCACCCTCTCTTCTTCCTCCGTGCCGATGATTAAGGCGGCTCTTGCTACTTGTGAGAAAATGATGGCCGAGCCTAAAAGCCCCGTATTGGGTCTGCACCTCGAAGGCCCCTACTTTAACCCCGGCAAGGCCGGCGCACAGATGCCGGAGTACATCACTCCGCCCATTCCCGCCGACTATGAACCGATTATCGACGGCACTAACGCCCTCAAGCGCTGGGATGAAGCACCGGAGCTGCCGGGTACGACAGAGTTCGGGCAGTATTGCACCAGCCACGGCGTGCTGGCAGCCATTGCGCACACCAAAGCTGAATATGTCGACGTGAAACGGGCTTGGGATGCCGGCTTCCGCCACGCCACGCATTTCTATAACGCCATGACGGGCTTCCATAATGTGCGCGAGTTCAAGCATGAGGGCACGGTGGAGAGTGTTTACACCTTCCCGGAGATGAGCGTGGAGATGATTGCCGACGGTATTCATGTGCCTCCCACCATTCTGAAGATGATTTACATGGTTAAGGGCGTGGAGCACACCGCGCTGATCACCGACGCGCTGGCTTGCTCCGCCAGCGAGAGCGATGTGGCATTCGACCCGCGTGTAATACTCGAGGACGGGGTCTGCAAGCTCGCCGACCGCTCTGCTCTGGCCGGTAGCATCGCTACTATGGACAGGCTTATCCGCACCTGCGTGCAGCAGGCCGACATTCCGCTGGAAGATGCCGTGCGTATGTCGAGCGAGACGCCTGCCCGAATCATGGGCGAGCTGGGTCGCAAAGGCACGCTCGAGCCTCAGAAAGATGCCGACATCTGTATCTACGACGGCGACATTCAGTTGCAGTTCGTGATGCAGCAAGGCAACATCGTGCGCAATGAGCTGTAACCTGCTCGTTGACATTGGAAACAGCAGCGCGAAGATTGCCTTCGCCACTGGCGACGAAATCACATGGCATGGGCGCATAAGCGGCAGCGATGTGGCGGAGCAAGTCTGCCAAGCGGCTATAAAGTACCGCGCCGACAAGGCGATGATTTGCTCCGTGGCTACCGAGCCCTCTGCGCTAATCAATGCGCTCAAGGAGCAAGGCATTATCTCCCTGTTGCTAAACAATAGTACGCCGCTACCGTTCAAAATAGCCTATCGCACGCCGCAAACTCTCGGCTGCGACCGCATTGCCGCCGTGGCCGGCGCGCTGACAAAAAAAAAGAAGGACCATCTCTTAGTCATTGACGCGGGTAGCTGCATTACCTACGAGTTTATCAGCGGCGACACGTACCTTGGCGGCAATATCGCCCCCGGACTGAAGATGCGCCTGCGCTCTATGCACGAGCACACCGCCCGTCTGCCGCAGACAGAGGCTCAAGGCGAGCTGCCGGAGATCGGTCATGACACCGACACGGCGATACGATGCGGCGCGCTGCGCGGCATTCAGCACGAGATAGAGGGTTATGCCCGGATGATGCACAATCAGTATGGCAAGCCCCTGCAAATCGTCCTCACCGGCGGCGATGCGCAGCAGATAAAAGAGACACTGACCGTTGAGGCCGACATAGACGAAGCATTAGTGCTGCGCGGTCTTAACAACATACTTATATATAATGAAGAAAACGACTAACGGAACGAGGCTGATAGCGCTTGCTATAGCGTTGGTCTGCATCATTGCAGCCGCAGCACAAAGTAGCGGCACTAACTCGCCTTATTCTCGCTATGGCTGGGGCACTCTCAACGACGAGGCGCTGGGTTTCAACAAAGGCATGGGCGGAGTGGCGCTCGGTATGCGCAGTCCCGACATTATCAACCGGCAAAATCCCGCCTCCTACTCGGAAATGGACTCGCTGCGCTTCCTTTTCGACATAGGCATCTCGCTACAGAACTGCTGGATGCGCGAAGGAGGCACCAAGCTCAACGCTCATAACTCGACTCTCGACTATGCAGCCGCTGCATTCCGCTTTGGCAAAAACATCGGCTTCTCTATCGGTCTGCGCCCCCTCACTACAATCGGCTACGACTTTAATGCTTCAGTCGAGATGCCTGACATCGACGGCCTCGGCACCAAGACAACCACCTCGACCTATGTCGGCAGCGGCGGCCTGCACGAATTGTACGCCGGTGTGGGCTGGCAGCTTGTAAAGCCGCTGTCGGTAGGAGCGAATGTCAAGTATATATGGGGCGACTACGACCATAGTTCCGCCGTTACCTACAGCGAGACGACTATCCAGACTCTTTCGCGCTCTTACAAAGGCAACCTTAACGCATTTGGCCTTGATTTAGGCGCGCAATACGAATATACATATGGTAAGAAGGATCGTTTTGTCGCCGGTATCACCTATGGACTCGGCAACAAGGTCAATCAGAAGGCTACATTCGTTAATCAGCAAAGCAACACCACGCAAGGAAGCAACGCCGACACGATTGTCGTAAGAAACGCCTTTGAATTGCCTCAAAGCATGGGCATAGGATTGAGCTGGCGCCATGATTATCAGTGGACGGTTGGGCTTGACTACACCGTCCAGATGTGGAAAGACTGCCGCTTCCCTACTTTACAAGAGCAGAACGGGAATACCGTCTATGCCGTGGGCAAAAACTCCTTCCAAAACCGTCATCGCATCGCTGCCGGCGTGGAATTTATCCCTAACCCGCGCGGAATGAAAGTCCACGACCATATTTGCTATCGTGCGGGCTTCGCCTACTCCACTCCTTACGCTAAAGTAAATGGCGGCAATGGGCCGAAGTCTTACCTCATCAGCGCTGGCGCAGCTATCCCCATCGTAAACCGATACACCAGCCACTCTGTGATAAACGTTGCGGCGCAATGGGAGCATATGCAGGCTTCTTCTGCCGGTGCGCTGAAGGAAGATTACTTGCGCCTCTGCCTTGGCATTACTTTCAGCGCGCGTTGGTTTGAACAGTGGAAGGTTCGGTAATGCCGCATAAGGATTTCGCATTTTTTTGTCGGGCATGAGCAAAATCTCAAGGCTATTACTCATTTTATCTTGCATTATCAGCGGCTTGCTATCGGCTTGCAGCGACAGTGCGCCACCATCAGCCAGCGCCATTAAGGTGCGCGACTCCGCTTCGGTCATGACTACCTATGGTGTGAGCAAACTTATTTCTGATTCAGGGCTTATACGTTACAAAGTCGTGGCTGAAGAATGGCGTGTCTACGACCGTACAAATCCTCCGCGCCACACTTTTCCCAAAGGTCTGCTGCTGGAGCGATTTAATCAGAAGTTCCATGTCGAGATGTACGTTACTGCCGACACCGCCTATTGGTATAATCAAAACTTATGGGAGCTTCGTGGCCGCGTAAAGGTCTGGAATTTGGACGGTACCGTCTTTTCCTCACAATTACTATATTGGGATATGAAAACCCACGAGTTCTATTCAAACGTTTTCTCCCATCTCAAAACGCCAGACAAGGAAGTGGAAGGCACGAGCTTCCGTTCCGACGAACAGATGCGCCATTACACAATCAACAATAGTCACGCCGTATTTCCAATCCCCGATGAAACAAACGACGAGACCACTGATTCTATAAAAGTCGCCGAACAAAATGAAACGCCCGAGCCTGCATCCGTAATGCCTGCGCGTAATCCGCAAAAGGCTACGACATCTCACGCTACGAAAGAGTCTTCATGAAACGCGAACGACCAAATCCGCAATCCGAACGAGCCTCCGTTCTACGAATATATTAGACGGTAATTTTTCAACAATCGTTCTTGCAATGCCTACTTTTTTATATATTGTGGCAAAAAGACACGCAAAAACAATAATTATATTCAATATTTTTCCTAATTTTGTCGCTCGAAACCGAAAACCTACCTGCAAAATGCGATGCCGCGATGCCACAGCGCTATTCCGCGAGGAAGTTGGCATACATACACATAGCATAAAACGCATTACGCAAGGCAGGGGAATAATTAAGAACTAAACAAAAAAAGATAAAACAATGGCAGCTATTCAAGGAATTAGAAAACATGGCAAATTGCTGATTGCAATCATCGGTTTGGCGCTCCTTGCGTTCATAACCGAGGAGTTTTTCCGCGCAACAGAGGCGCAACGCAATCAGAACAGCGGCGTAGTTGGCGCAATCAACGGCAAGCGTATTCATTCGCAGGAGTACAGCCAGCTAATCGAGGCTTACAAGTCTTATATCTCGATGACGCAGGGCAAAACAACCTTCACTGACGATGAAGACGCGGCTCTGAAGGAGCAAGTGTGGCAGAGTTATGTAACAAACAAGCTCATTGAGAACGAAGCAGCCAAATTAGGCCTCACAGTAACCGACCAAGAGTTGCGAAACGTGATGACAGAGGGAACAAACCCGTTGCTAACACAGAGTCCGTTCATCAACCAGCAGACAGGCCGCTTCGACGCAGCCACGCTCAAGACCTTTTTGGACGAATACAAGAAGATGCAGAGCGGAAACTCGCAGATTCCAGAGCAATACAGGGAGCAGTATGATCAACTCTACCGCTACTGGCAGTTTGTAGAGAAGACACTGAAAGAAACCCTCTTGCAGCAGAAGTATAACGCCTTACTGCAGATGTCAATCACCTCCAACCCTGTTGAAGGCAAGCAGGCGTTTGACGCAACAGCCGCCAGCAAGGACATTTTATTGGCAGCAGTGCCTTATACCTCCATCAACGACAACGATATCAATGTCAGCGATATCGAATTGAAGGCAAAGTACGAAGAGTTGAAGGAGAGTTTTAAATTAAACGCAGACAGCAAGGACATTAAGTATGTGGCAGTGAATGTAAAGCCCAGCGCAGCCGACCGTGCCGCCCTCGACGAGAAGATGGAGGGCTTCGCGCAGGAGCTTGCCGGCACCGACGATGTGGCAAGCATCGTTCGCCGCTCACAATCCAGCGTCAATTATATAGATATTCCGCGCACAGCGGACGCATTCCCCGAGGATATTAGCGCGATGCTCGACTCCATGAGCGTGGGAGCCGTTAAAGGACCTATTTATAATGTAGCGGACAATACCGAAAACATTGTACGCCTTATCTCCAAGACTCAAGCCCCCGACTCAATCCAACTCCGTCAAATCCAAGTGGGTGGAGCAGATGTAGACAAGGCTCGCAAGCGTGCCGACTCCATATACACCGCCCTCAAAGGTGGAGCAGACTTTGCCGAACTGGCTAAAAAGTATGGCCAGACAGGCGACTCCACATGGCTTGTGAGCAACATGTATGAGAATGCAGCGATGGACGACGACAATCTCGCCTTCATCAACAAGGCACAGTCTATGGCAACCGGCGAAATCGCCAACCTCGACTTCGCACAGGGCAACATAATCCTGCAAGTAACCGACCGCAAGAATTTTGTGCCCAAGTACAATGCCGCAGTCATCAAGTGCCCGCTCAATTACAGCAACGAGACATCCAAGGCAGAGTACAACAAGTTCAGCAAGTTCATCGCCGAGAACAAAACCGTGGAGGACATGGAGAAAAACGCCGCAAAGTCCGGCTATCAGCTGCAGACTCTGAACGGAATAACCCCCGAGGACTTCTTCTCCCTCCGCTATTTCTCTCAGCCGGGCATGGCGCGCCACATGATGCGCTGGATCAGCCAGGATGCCAAGAAGTGGATTTTCGACGAGGCGAAAGACGGCGACATTTCGCCGCTCTACACTTGCGACAACGGCAACCACCTGTTGGTAGTAGCAGTAACCGGCTCGCACAAGAAAGGCTATCTCACACTTGACGATGTCAAAGACATAGTAAAGGCCGAGGTGCTCAAGGACAAGAAAGCCGAAAAGATTATGGCAAGCCTCAAGGGCGCAAAGACAGTAGACCAAGTGCTCGCGCAGAAGGGCGCTATGGCAGATACAGCCAAGTCTGTCAATTTCTATGCTGACAATCAGTACGATCCCGCCGTGCTGGCGTCTGTAAGCAACGCCAAGGTCAACCAGTTCGTAGGCCCGCTCAAGGGTAATGGCGCCGTATACGCATACAAGGTGCTCGGCGAGAACAAGAATGCCGACGCCAAGTACGACGAGCAGCAGTACATCTCCGGCGCAGCCCGCACTCACGCAGGAATGGCCCTCAACTCGCGTCAATACTTCGGCGAGAGCCCGGTAATCACCTATCTCAAGGAGAAAGCCAAGCTCACCGACAGCCGTTACCTCTTCTATTAAAGACAGACAGAGGTTCGGGCTACACAAAAAGTCTGTACGAAAGTTTCTTTTATAATTGTGGCCGGCGTTCCGCACCAGCGGAATGCCGGTTTTCTTTATCTCGCTGTGCCGTTAGTTGACGCAACGGCACTTTTCTGGCACGCGAGATGTTAAAAAATCGTTATTACTGCCTATTACATACACGCAGACTAACGCTATGTTGAATTAAAACCTTTATCTTTGCTACAGAAATACGCATCAGTCGGCAATCCTGCCACAAACCGCAAATAATCTACGACTAATTATTAACAAAAAATATTAAAGCGATGAAAAAACATTTTCTGATACTGATGGCAGCCCTCGCAGTGATGGCAGGCTTCTCCTCTTGCAGCAGCGACCCCGACGAAGACAAGGCAATCGCACTCTCCGGCGAGTGGGAAGGCGACTGGGGAATGTGGTACGAGGACGAATTCGGGCATATCTTCGATGCAGACTACTCCTACATACAACTAATCCCTGATTACGCTTACGCTACTCACGGCATCGGTTATCAAGAAGACTACTACAGCTGGGATACCAGAGGTCGCGTCATGAGTTACTACCGCTATCTGTGGTACAGATTTGATTGGGAGATAAGAAATGGTGTACTCTACCTCACCTATTACCACGACCGCTCGCTTGATACATATATCCGCGACTATCGACTCTCCAACAACTATTTCAGCGGCTACTTCGGCAGAACCAATAACACCTTCCGCCTCGCCAAACTATCCAATTTCTACAACTGGAGACCGGCATTTGAAGTCAGCATCTACTACGGCTACGACATTTACGGCCCCTACGCCAACTCATACGACGGTGCAGCCCGAAGCAACACCGACGAGAAGGCACCAACCATCGTCCGCGTCGGTAGCCACATGCGCGAAGCCGCAGAGTAAACCCGTCCACCCGGACCTAAACACCAAGCTGCCCCTGCAGCACACCCACATTATTAACACATAACCCACTACCATTATGAAGAAGATTGCATTGGCAAGCCTCCTTGCCCTACTCAGCCTCAACATGATGGCTCTGAGCAAAAGTAAGCTGCGCGACTACGCGCGTTTCATCAGCGACCGCATGGCATACGAGCTCGACCTCACACCCATGCAGTACGACGACTGCTACGAAATCAACTACGACTTCCTCTACTCCGTCAATCCTATCATGGACGATGTCGTGCTCGGATATATCGATGCCATAGACCGTTACTACGACTATCTCGACTATCGCAATGAGGATCTGCGCCATGTCTTAACCGCACGGCAGTACGAGCGTTTCCTCGACATCGAGTACTTCTTCCGCCCGATCTACACCAATAGCTCCGGCTGGCAGCTCAGAGTGTACAACGTCTATACCAATCACTCCTTCTTTTACTTCGACCGCCCCAGCATCTACTTCACCTATAGCGGCGGCCACTCGCGCATCCACTTCTCCGCAGGCTACTATCTCAACCGCTACGACGTAGCCCTGCGCTATCGCGCCATGGTCAACATACGCGCCTTAGACAAATTCCGCGACCACAGGCGTATGGACTTCGGGGCAAACATTCGGCCTCGCACACAAGCACCGCGACCCAATTATTACCCCAACGCCAACCAGCAGCACCGCACCAGCGACCCTCGCTACCGCAACGAACGCCCTAACCGCAACAGTCCGCAAATCAACAACCGTAACCAACCGGCGCCCCCACCGCCGGCACCACGCACAGGCGGAGGAGGAGTAGTGCGCTCAGGGCGCAGATAGGCCACCACTACATATATCAAACAGCATCTTAGGCTGCGGCAACACCATCTGCCGCAGCCTATTTTTGGGCACCACCATTTCAATACCGATACGCGCCACCCTATCCTCATGCACACAGCAGCCTTTCCCTCTCCTTTCCGTCCGAAACCCTCCCTTCACTACATCAAACCGCCATCTCGACGCAGCTATCCCCCTCGAAGTTCGCAGAAAAGGCCTCCGCGCGTGATTTTTGAGCCTCGGCGCGCGTTTTTTCATCGTGAAA
>JAFLUU010000066.1 GCA_022508585.1 Prevotellaceae bacterium
CTTAGGACTGTGTTTAGCTGGAGCAGTGGTGGTGCAATTTGCGGTAGAAGTCGTGGCGGCAGAGAGTCTCGACGCTGCCAATGATGATGAGCTTCATGCGGGCGCGCGTCATGGCGACATTCATGCGGCGGAGGTCGGAGAGGAAACCTATCTGGCCGCGCTCGTTGGCGCGCACGAGGCTGATAATCACAACATCGCGCTCCTGCCCTTGGAAAGAGTCGATAGTGTTGATGCTGATGTGGCGCTTTATCGGCTTTAGCTCTGCAGTAGAGTATATCAAGCGGCGCAGGTACTGCACCTGCGCGCGGTATGGCGAGATAACGCCGATGTCTATGTGCTCGTCGAGGATTCTGCGATAGCTGATTTTGGCGGTGTAGTCAAGCAGGGCGCGCAAGGTAAGGGTTGCCTCGGCCTTATTGATGCGCCCGTAGTTGCTGCCCGAGTATTGCTCGTAGTATGAGGCGGGGTCGCCGACGGTCGTGTCCTGCTGCTCGATGTCTGACGAATCTATCCATACCAACGGACTGTCTAATTCGCTTATTAAGCTGCGGTGCTTGACTGAGGGTGCTGCCTCGAGCTTGCCTTCGTAAAACCAGTCGGAGGAAAAGCGCATCAGCTCCTCGTTCATGCGGTATTGAATGTTGAGCATCGTCACGCAGTGCGGCCTGTGGGTGGCAACCTGCTCCATCAGTGTTACGCCGAGCCCTTCGCGCATGGCTACGGGGTCTTTGATTGTCGGCGGCAGCTGCTGGTGATCGCCGGCGAGGATTACTCTGTTGGCTTTCTGGAGCGCTATCCAGCAGGCGGCTTCCATTGCTTGGGCGGCCTCGTCGATGAACAGCGAATACCAGCGTTGTCCTTGCAGCAGAGGGCTGGCGGAGCCGGCGAGAGTGCAGGCTATGACGCGACACTGGGCGAACAGATCTTGCCGAATGCGCATCTCCCGCTCGTCGGCACGCTCTCGCAGGCGGCTGACTTTCTGGTGAAAGTCGCGACCGCGCTTGCTGCGCGGCATGGCGTAGAGCTGGCGGATGTCGCGGCGTATTGCCCAAAGGGTGGGGTAGTCCGGGTGATTTTCGAAGCGACGCTCATAGGTGCAAGCGAGCATACTGTCGGTTACGCGCGACGGATTGCCGATGCGCAGCACAC
Source organism: Prevotellaceae bacterium (assembly GCA_022508585.1). GTDB lineage: Bacteria > Bacteroidota > Bacteroidia > Bacteroidales > Bacteroidaceae > UBA6382. The sequence continues at coordinate 1,150 of JAFLUU010000066.1, forward strand.
TCACATCGCGCTCGGCGAGCCGCTCGCTGATCCAGTCGACTGCCGTGTTGCTTTGGGCGCAGACCAATACCTGCGGCTCACGCTTCAGTACCTCGATGATGGACTCTACGAGCGTTGTGGTCTTGCCCGTGCCCGGCGGGCCGTGGACTATGGATACATCTTTGCACGAAACGACACGGTTGACCGCTATTTCCTGCTGGCTGTTAAGCCAAGGCATTCGGATATGCGGTATTTTGAGCGGCTCTGCCAGCGGTCGGTTGCCGTGGAAGAGTTCTTTTAACTCCCAGAGCCGCCCTTCGCGCGCGTTCCTTATTTTATTAAGGGCGGAGAACATCAGTCGGTAGGTGGTCTCGTCGAAAAACAACTGCACACCTAATCTCTGAGCCTCTTGCAGCTGTGGCAGGACATTCTCGCCGGGCAATACGACCACCATGCTGTTCTCTTGGGCATAGCTCACCTGCGCACGGAACGGCAGGTAGCGCAATTGCCCCGACGCGTCCTCGGTAAAGAAGCAGACGGTGCGCCCGTACTCAAAGTTATGCTCTATGTCGAGCTCCTCGGTGCGCCATAGCTCCACCACGAAGTGGTTCAGAGAATTGTAGCGTGCCTTCCCTACCGTAATCGGGTGCCAACAGTCGCCTCGCTTCACCTTTCGCCCGATTCCCGAGACTTTTGTCTCGTTTTCGTAGGCTTTTTTCTCGCTTTCGTACTCGCGTTGGAGCAGCTCGATCTGTTTATCAAAACTAATGTTCGCCATTTCGCGTGCAAAACTACGACTTCCTGTGTTTTTGGCACACAAAGTCGTGAAATTTTATGCACGAAATAGCACAAAAGACCGATAAATCATGATTTTTTGTCCACGTAAACGTTTTTTTTATGCAAAAAACATTGCGGGTAAGAAATTTGTTATAATTTTGCTGAAACTATTATAATGAGATATTGCGCTTGAAATAAAGATGTAAAACCTATAACGAAATAAAGTCATGAAGAAAATCTATACTTTGTGCTTAGTTGCGATTGCTGCGATGTTTGCAAATAACGCCTTTGCACAGAAAGATGTTGAGATGTACGCTTTTGTTGGCAGCGCTGCCGATAAATCTAACATTCCCGTAACTATTTATTTAGTTAACCCGACGGTAGAGGTTACTGCCATTGAGGCGAGTTTCACTGCTCCTGTTAGTGTAGATAAGTTTATCTATGATGAAGCCAAGGAAAGCTGGAAAATAGAAGACACTGACCGCTGGTATGACCAGCATAGCGCCAAATGTGCAGCAGGTACGGCTCTTCATGGCAGCGGCAACTTCTTTATCTCTGTTGCCAACTCGGAAGTAAAGCCTTTCAAGGAAAAAGAGGGTGCTGTTGCAACGGTTTACTTCGATGGTAGTGAACTCGCGGAAGGCGATTATGTGGTAACGATGTTAGATGCGTTGGCTGTAGATACAAAAGTGCAGTCCTATTCAGTAGCAAACGTGGACGCAAGTTTCCATGTGAATGGTGATGGCACCATTACCGCTGTTGGTGCAATCGCTGCTGAGGCTGTTGCTGCCGGCAAGGACATCTATACTATCGGTGGCCAGAAGGTTACTGCTCCGCAGAAGGGGCAAATCTATGTGGTTGACGGCAAGGTTGTAAAGTATTAAGTACTATTTATTGCAGGTAGTTAATATCTGAAGTTCAGAGAACATTATTTCTTAAATTATGATATGGAGAGAGTGTGCCACACTCTCCATATTTTATATATTAGTGATGTCCTTGTGTTTGTCGCCAAGGCTTATAGGTATAGTGAAAATGCAAAAAACAAGAGCTTTTCTTGGTTAAATCAGAAAAAAGTTGTTCCTTTGCACCGCTTTTTGCGTAATCGCTGACAGGAAGAAGAGTTGCCTGTTATGTTGCGTAGAACTTACAAATAACCTTTTAATCCATTCAAATTAGATGGAAGACTTAATTAAGATTGCCGAACAGGCTTTCGCTACTACTACAGAAGTTCCTTCATTCAAATCGGGCGACACAATTACAGTTGCCTACAAGATTGTGGAGGGAAACAAGGAGAGAATTCAGCTTTTCCGCGGAGTTGTAATCAAGATCTGTGGTCATGGAGATCAGAAGCGCTTCACTGTGCGCAAAATGAGCGGCACTATTGGTGTAGAGCGCATTTTCCCAATCAATTCTCCGGCTATTGACAGCATTACCGTCAATAAAGTTGGTAAAGTGCGCCGTGCAAAACTCTATTATCTCCGTAATCTTACAGGAAAGAAGGCTCGAATTAAGGAAAAGCGCTACAATCCTACAAAAGAGCAGGCTTAAAACTCAATGTTTTCTCTCACAAAAAGGTTTTGTGATGAGCAAAAGATCGGAGTCTTCTTGCATAAGGACGCAAAAAGACTCCGATTTTTAATTTTTAACAAGCATTTCTCGACTTAGTGTTAGCAAAAATACCTATCTTTGCAACATTAGGTGCGTTTATGTGCCGTTTTTGTAATAAAAGATTAGCAAAGTGTCTGTACAGTACCGACAAATACTTGATTTGTTGCAGAAAATGCCTCCAATCACGCTCGATGAGATGTCGGGCATTAGGCTTATGAACAGAACAGACACTAAATTTCTTGCAAACAAGGCTCAATTGCTCCAAGTGTTGACTTTGGCGAAGGACGAGTACTTTGTACAGTGCATAGAGGGCAAGACTATTGCACAATATCGCACGGTTTATTGGGACTCCGTGGACTATCGCTTCTATAACATGCACCAAGTTGGGCGTAAGCCGCGCACGAAAGTTAGAGTGCGCACTTATGAAGACTCGGACGGCCTCACTTTTCTTGAAATAAAGAAAAAAGATAATCACGGCAAGACTAAAAAGAAACGTATACAGGTGGTTTCGCAAGAGAGCGTATTTGAAAGCGACGGAGATGACTTCATTGTGAAGCACACAGGCAGTAGTCTACACGAATTACACCCGTGTTTGCAAAATCACTTCCACCGTATCACGCTTGTTAACCGTGCCAAGACAGAGCGGCTCACTATTGATTTCGATATTGATTATACGAATTTTGATACGGGGCTTTTGGCAAACTCGGATCAGCTTGTGATCATAGAACTTAAGCGCGACGGTCTTGTGTTCTCTCCTATAAAGGATATTTTACTGCATCTGCGCATAAAGCCTCACGGTTATAGTAAGTATGTCATCGGCTCGCACATGACAAATCTCGATCTCAAGGCGAATATGCTCAAGGGCAAGATGCGAGAAATCGTGCGGAGAAATAATTATGTGCCGCGACCAATGGAAGAACTCGTGTCGCCGGAGAGAATAACCGTATTAACCGATGTTTAATCTGCTTAAATAGACATCTCGCGCGCCATTGATACGGCGCAGAGTGTCAGCACTGAGACTTAGAACGACATAATAGAGAGTTACAATCCCATTACTGAAATTTAGAAACACAATAAATATGTTAACGTTACTCAACGCTATGCTCGCCACTATCGGCGGAGTATTACAGAGCATCGACTGGATCGATGCCCCCGCATTGGTTGAAATGTTGTGCCGCTTTACTCTCAACATCGTGATGGTATGGATCGTGGTACACTTTTTTTATTACCCTAAGAGCCGCCGCCGCGACTATTATTTCACTTTCCTGCTATTTGCGGTGAGCATATTCATGCTTATCTATCTCATGGACGGAGCAAAGATGAAGATCGGTGCAGCTCTTGGTCTGTTTGCCGTGTTTGGCATCATTCGTTACCGCACGGAGTCCGTGCCAATTCGCGAGATGACCTATCTCTTTTTCCTTGTTGCGCTCAGTGTGGTTAACGGAATGGCTCAGAAACTAAGTATTGCCGAGCTTATTGCCGCTAACATCATCTTTGTTATCGCAGTGAGCATCGCCGAGAGTAATTTACTTGCGCGCCATGTATCTTGCAAGTACGTGCGCTATGATAAAATCGCTCTTATCACGCCCGATAAGCGTGCAGAGATGATAGAAGACCTCGAAAAGCGATTAGGCGTCAGCATAATAAACGTGGAGGTCGGCTCTATCGACTTCCTAAAGGATAGCGCTTTGATAAAGGTTTACTATCATAATCCCGATAAGATTAACGAGGTGGATAATGTCTCCAAGATGCCTCGCCATTACGCATAAACGTACTGAAATGAAACGCCTATTTGCAATAATGTTGCTCGCAGTCGGTGCCGTTGCGGCAAATGCGGAAGATTACGGCCTCTGGTCGGAGGTTAGCATGAGCCAAAATCTTGGCGTGAAGGGTCTTAGTGCAGATTTGGGCTACGATCTCCGCATGAATAACCATATAAAAGGCGTAACACGCCATAGTCTGAATGCCGGTCTCGACTATTCCTTGACGCGCAACCTCAAAGTCGGTGCGGCATACTCATATATTTATAGCCGTAGTAATTGGGAGCGTGTGGAAAAGTATGATGAAGACGACGAAGGCAATGTAGACTATAATAAATGGCGCGGCTATAACTATATACATTCATTCTGGCGCAACAAGCACCGATTTATCGGCTATATAAAGGGCGACATAGATCTCGGACGCTTTAACTTGTCGCTCCGCGAACGCTACCAGCATACCATATCTTCGTCGACCACGACACAAAAGGATAAGTATCGCTTTAATGCAGTCTATGACGAGAACGGAGAGGTTCTCGAATATGTACCAAAGGGCGACATTGAGACAGAAACAGACTATAAACGCTGCAAAATCAAGGACTATCTGCGCCAAAAGGTGGAGCTAAGTTACAATATTCGCCATTGCCCGATCACTCCCGATGTGTCTGTAGAGATGGAAAACGACCTCCACAACACGTTACACATCGACGAGATGCGCTATGCCGCTGGTGCAGATTGGAAAGTAACCAAAAAGGTGCACCTTGCCCTGCACTATCGTTTCCACAATGGACGCGGCGATGACGAGGACAGCAATCTCCATGCTGTAGAGCTTTCCGTCAAGTTAAAAAATCCTTTTTGGAAAGCAAAGAAGTAAGGCCGTTTATTCGTAGGGCAACTATCCTGCGTTAATCAACAATATAGTTAGTAGAAAACTTATAGCCGCAGTGCGAAAAGTCGTACTGCGGCTAAATATTAGGCTTCTTAAAACACGTGATATCCTACTTAGTCAGACGCATCACGAAGCCGCCGCCCGGAGCCATGTGGATTTGGTAAGGTTTGTCAAGGTCGAGTTGCGTAGAAGTGTGCTTATAGTCGCGCGCCGCACGGTCGGCGTTCACTCCGTCGCAGAAGATGTCAGCTTTCCAAACGCCACCGCCAAGGAACGAAAGGTCGAGATTGAGATCACGCTCGTCCCAGTTTGTAAGCGCGCCGACATACCACGAACCGTCGTGTGCTTGGCGCGCCATCACGATGTGTTGCCCGATTTTGCCGTCGATCGGTCGAGTTTGCGCCCACACAGTAGGCACAGTGGCGATAAAACGCGTACATTCCGGCTCGCGCAGGTAGTTAGACGGGTTGTCGCAAAGCATAGAGAGCGGTGCGTCGAAGATAATGTATTCTGCCAACTGACGACAACGCGTGCCCTGGCTCATCGGCTCGCTATTAGAGGAGAAATAGTTCTCTTTCGTTGCATTACGCATGGCGCCCTGAGTGTAATCGGCGGGGCCGGCGACTTGACGAATGAAGGGGAAAGTTACATCGTAGGTTACCATGTCGAAATCGGGCTCCTCCCATTTCACTTCCTCCAACCCATAGACTCCTTCAAAGTTGATGTTGTTCGGGAAGGTGCGCTGCTGTCCTGTAGGCTTGTACATACCGTGCAGGTCGATGAGCAGACGGTATTTAACGCCCATCTCGGCGCAGCGACGGTTGAAGTCGACCATATATTGGTCGTCGCGATCCATGAAATCAATCTTGAACCCTTTGATACCCATCTTGGAGTAGTGCTCACAGACGCGCTCCATGTCTTTATCAAAGGCGCGATAACCCGCCCAGAGGATCAGGCCGACATTATGTGCGTCGGCATAATTCACCAACTCTTCCAAGTTTATCTCAGGCACAATCTTGAAGAGGTCAGCCTCGCCCGGCACTGCCCAACCCTCGTCGAGGATTACGTATTCTATGCCCTGCTGCGAAGCAAAGTCGATGTAGTATTTATAAGTGTCGTTGTTGATGCCCGCACGGAAGTCGACGCCGTAGATATTCCAGTCGTTCCACCAGTCCCACGCCACCTTGCCGGGTTTAACCCAGCTCCAATCGATGCTATCGTCGGCAGGTCTGGCAATCTTGTAGACCAAATCGCTCGCCAAGAGCTCTCTCTCGTTCTCGGCAATCTGCACGGCGCGCCAAGGCAGCTCCGCCTTGGCAGGTAGCTTGGCGATGTAGTCCTCACGCTCGCGCACCTCTTCCTTTAAGCCGCGCGTAGTGATAGCTACCTCCTTGGGATAAGCGGCAAAGGTGCCGCGCAACTTACCATTGTCGGCCAGCAGGCGCATACCCGGGTAGTTGAAGAGGTCAACCTCGGTAATGCAGATGCTAAGGCCGCCCTCCTGCATCAGAGCCGGTAGCATCATCTGGCGCTCAGCGGACCAGTCGTTTAGCGCCGTGTGGCGGTAGATGTTTTGGAAGTTAGTGTGCCATTGATTTTCCTCGCCAAGGATAGTACGCCCCTTAATCGGAGAGGCAATAAGTCGCGCACTGTTGGTTGCAGCGGCAAACTCGGCCACCTCGTCGCGCACATTGAAGTCAGTGCCGAGATCAGTCGTGAAACGATAGCACACACCTTCCGGATAAGCCCTCCACACCACTGCATAGCTGCCGCCAAGGCTCGATGGTGCCTTGAAGCGGAGCGTCAGCTCGTTGTAAGCGCATTTTACCTCCGCCTGCTTGTATATAATGGGGTGCAGCGTCTCCTTAACCGTGCGAGTGCTTTTGCTTGCCACCTTAACGCCCTGCCCGGCCAGCACCTCGCCGCCTGTCAGCTCTAAGGCGATGCGCGAAGGAGCCAACACAACCTTGCCTTCGTGCTCCACGAAGTAGGCGACACCCTCGCCAACATAGATTTTCACCACATTCTTGCCACTCGGGTCGGTCAGTGTGTACACTTTCTCCACCGCCGCCTTAGCCACTGCCATTACGCAGACAGCCATCAGCACTGCCACACAGCAAATTTTCTTCTTCATTTGATTATCGTTTATGTTTCTGCAAATTTAGTTAATCTCTGTGATTTATACCGTCAATTCACTTTCATTTTCAGCCTTCGTTCGGTGTCAGAACGGCATCGAGCGGCAGCTAAAGACGCAAAAAGCGGCGAGAAGCATGAGGTTCCGCCGCATAATGTGTAATGCTAAAAAAGATTAACTTAAACTTCCCAGCCTAAAGCAGAGGCACCAAGCACCGCAGCGTCGCTGCCGTTGAGTCCCGACAGCAGGAGCTTGGCTTGTCCCTTGTAAACATAGAGAATATTCTCGTCGTAAGCCTTGCGCAGCGGCTCCATGATGAAGTCTCCGGCCTTGGTGGGGCCACCAAAGAAGACGAAAGCCTCCGGACTGCAGAAGAGAGCGAAGTTAGCGCAGGCCTTGCCGAGCAAAGTGCCGGTATAGCTCAGAATTTCTGTGGCCAACTCGTCTCCTTGCTTGGCAGCGTTGAATACTTCCAAGCTGCTGATGTCTTCAGGGGCGAGCTCGCGCAGCTTACTTGGGCGCGCGTCTTTCAGAAGCAGCTCTTGAGCGGTACGCGTGATGCCGGTGGCGGAGCAGTAAGCCTCGAGACAGCCCTTACGACCGCAGCCGCACTGACGAGCGCTGGGGCTATCGTCAATAGTAACGTGGCCGAGCTCACCGGCGAAGCCGTCGGAGCCGTAAACCAGCTGACCGTTGACGATAATGCCGCTCCCCACGCCCGTACCGAGGGTAATCATGATAAAATTCTTCATGCCGCGAGCCACACCGTAGGCCATCTCGCCCATAGCTGCGGCGTTGGCGTCGTTAGTGATGGCAACAGGTATGCCTAAGCGCTTCTCAAAGAGCTTGGCAAGGGGCACAGAGCCTTTCCAGAGGAGGTTGGCGGCACTTTCGATTGTGCCGGTGTAGTAATTGCCGTTGGGAGCGCCTATACCCATGCCTTTAATCTCGCTAATGCCGCCCACCGATTCTATGATGGGCTCAAGGGCGTTGGCGGCAGCCTCCACATAGTCGTTCACATCGGGATAAGCCTTAGTCTTGATAGCGGTGGTGGCTTTAATCTCGCCGCGTGTATCCACAATGCCGAACACCGAGTTCGTACCGCCGAGGTCAAGACCTATAACATAGGGCTTTTCGATCTTTTCCATGAAATTTTAGTTTTAATGATAGTTTTTTGTGCAACAAATATAGCAAATAAATATGAAAAGCCTCACGAACTCTACCTTTTTTAGTATATATTTTTAACTTTGCGCGTGAAAAAATTCACGATTACTCTATGAAAACACTAAACTTACTCTTTGCAGCTCTTTTATTGAGCATCGTTTTCGGGCAGAAAACCTCGGCGCAGTATGATAAGCGCACTAAGACCCTCGATATGACCTCCTATTTGCAGCGTTACGCCACCGAGCGCGACTGTTCGCCCGCCGTGGTGCGCGCTTTGGCGGATTGCCGGCAACTCGGCGCCCGCCGCTTGGTCTTTCCTCAGGGCGAGTGGCGCTTTCGCCCCGACAGCCTGCGCCAATTCATGACCCACATCTCCAACAACGGCAGCTACGCGCGCCGTTTCGCCTTCGACCTCACAGGGATACGCAATCTCGAGATAGATGGTCGCGGCTCCACCTTCTTGTTTAAGGGCTATGTCTGCCCGTTCTATGTCAATGAGGCGCAGAACATCACTCTCCGCAATCTGACGGTGGACTACGAGCGCACATTCCACAGCGAAGGCCACATAGAGGCCGTCAGCGACACGGATATGGTGGTTCGCTTCTCGCAATACTACCCCTACAAGATAGACGAGAGGCAGCGCCTCCACTTTATTGACGACGAGGGTACAGAATACCCTTGGTACTATTTGCTGGAGTACGACCCCGTGCGCAAGGAGACCGCCTACATGGTTCGCGATCAATGGACCGGCGCCGGCATTCCCATCGAGGATTTGGGCAATGGCAAGGTGCGTCTTCGCAAAGCAGGCCTGAAGGGAACGATTGGCAATGTGATGAGTTTCGGTATCGCTTACAGAACAGTGCCGGCTATTACAGTTACAGATAGTCGCGACATAACCATTCGTAATGTAACCCTCCACCACGCAGGAGGCATGGGCGTCATTGCTCAGCGCACTCGTAACATACTTATCGACAGCCTCCGCGTAACACCGGCCGAGGGCAAGGACAGAGTGAACAGCGTGGCCGCCGATGCCACCCACTTCGTCAACTGCACAGGCTATCTGCGCATATACAACAGCGTGATGGTCAATCAGACCGACGACGCCTCCAACATTCATGGTGTCTATTACCGAATAGTCGATGTCCTTCCTGGCCGCCAGCTCTGCGTCGAGCTCGGCAACAGCGCCCAGCACGGCTTCGATGTCTTCCGCCCAGGGCTGAACATAGAGTTCGTGTCGCCCAAAGACCTGATTACCTACACCCACGCTAAGGTGAAATCCTATTATCGCATCAGCGACACGCGCTATATGCTCACTCTCGCCGGCGATGTCCCTGCCGCCGTAAAGAAAGGCGACGCCATCGCACCGGCCGGCGACTATCCCGATGTGCATGTCAAGGGTTGCTACTTCGGCGGCAACCGCGCTCGCGGTTTGCTGCTCGGCAGCCGAGGCAAGATGCTCATCGAGAACAATACCTTCCGCACTCCCGGCACAGCGCTCCTTCTCGAGGGAGATGCGCGCTACTGGTTCGAGCAGGCGGGTGTGCGCGATGTAGTCATTCGCGGCAACAAGTTTCTGAACTGCAACTTCGGCATCTGGGATAAGGGTACCATCGGCTGCGGAGCCGGCATCGAGCGAGAGTATTGGGACAAGAGTTTCTACAACCGCAACCTGCTGATAGAGGACAACGACTTCCAGATACACCGCGCGCCCGTGTTATATCTGTATAGCGTCGACGGCATCACCTTCCGCCGCAACCGCATCTCGGTCAGCGGCAAGGACTATCCCGTCAGCGACGACGCTCGCAATATCGACGCCCTTTTTGAACTGACAGACTGCAAAAACTTCACACACGACGACATCAAGGTAGAATAACTCCTTCTTCTTTTTACCTAACTACGTCAAAATTTTCCCTAATCCCCTCGAAGTTCGCACAAAAGGCCTCCGCGCGCGATTTTTAGGTCTCGAAATTCGTAGAAATGTCGTGAAAAATGAAAAAATCTTATAGGAATTTTTAAAAAACCTTATAAGAATTTCCGGGAATTTATATAAGAATTTTTGAGAATTCTTATAAGATTTTTTAAAGTTTCACGACAATAAATCGCGTGCCGAGGCTCA
>JAFLUU010000067.1 GCA_022508585.1 Prevotellaceae bacterium
ATTTTTAAAGTTTCACGATGAAAAAACAAACGCCGAGGCCCAAAAATCGCGCGCGCACGACATTTGTGCAAGTCTGCACGACAATTGCCGCTTTGCTCTCGCAGTTGTTTTGTTCGTGCACCGCTCTGTGAGCGACGTTCACGACAACTGCTCGCGATGCCTACGGCATTGCCGCTTTGCTCTCGCAGTTGTGTTGTTTGTGCACCGCTCTGCAAGCGACGTTCACGACAACTGCTCGCGAAGGCTACGTCTTTCTATAAAGTTTTAGGGGGTTAAGTGTGGCGAGCACGACTTATGTTGCTGTGATGTGTACTATCGGTGCTTTAATTATGGACTTTCTGTGCTGTGGTGTGGGCTTGAGGAATGGTGTTAACTGCGTTTAGGCACGCGGTAATCGGAGGCATATAAAAACTCCGCGAGAAACGTGAGTCTCTCGCGGAGTTTGTGTGCTACACCGCTCGGCGGTGTGATATTCGTTTTAGCCTTGTTGACTATGTTACGATACGGAACAGCTTGATAACGAAGCCACCGCCTTTGGCCATGTGGATTTTAATCTTATCGGTCTTGCCTACCTGCTTACCTTCGATTACCTTGTAGTCGGTGGCTACGCGGTCAGCCATGTTGCCGTCCTGATAGATGGTGGTGATGAAGTAGGTGTCGCGGTCGCCGGGCTCAAAGAGCTCCGAGATATCGATTTCCACGTCGCGTGCGTCCCAGTTGTTGAGACCGGCAATCCACCAGTGTTTGCCGGCAACCTTGCGCGCTGTAACGATGTACTTGCCTATCTCGCCGCTGAGGATTTTTGTCTTCTCGTACTGGTTGGGAATGGAGGCGATGAAGCTTGCGCACTCTTCTTCCTTCTCGTATGCGGTGGGGGAGTCGGCCATCATGCTCAGCGGTGAGTCGAATACTACGTACATTGCCATTTGGTGGCAGCGTGTGCCCTGTGTCTGGGGATAGTAGTAGTCGCCTACGAAGTGGTTATAGGTTGCATTGCGCATTCCGCCTGGGGTATAGTCCACATATCCCGGCATCATGCGCAGGTAGGGGAATGTTACGTCGTAGGTGGGGAAGTCATCCTTGTTTGAGCCCCACTTTGCGTTCTCCAATCCGCGTACTCCCTCTACGTTTACGATGTTGGGGAAAGTGCGGTTGTAGCCTGTGGGCGGATACATGCCGTGCAGGTCGAGGAAGAGGTGGTACTTGGCGCAGGTTTCTGCGATGTGGTACACTTGCTCGACGGCTGTCTGGTCGTTGCGGTCGAGGAAGTCGACCTTGAAGCCCTTGATGCCCATCTCGCTGTAGAGCTTGCAGGCTGCCTCAAGCTGCTCGCTGAGCACGTTGAAGCCGAGCCAGAGGACGATGCCTACTTTCTTCTCCTTGCCATAGCGCACGAGTTCGGGGAGGTCGATGTCTTTAACGGTGTGGAGAATGTCTACCACCTCGTTGTCGTCCTTGGTGTTCTTGCGGGGATAGTACCAGCCTTCGTCGAGGGCGATGTACTCCACTCCGTGCTTTGCGGCAAAGTCGATGTAGTATTTGTAGGTCTGGGTGTTGATACCCGGACGGAAATCTACGCCGGTCAGCGTCAGCCCATTCCACCAATCCCAAGTGAGCTTGCCAGGCTTAATCCAATTGACGTCTCCTATGCGGTTGGGAGCGCCAAGAGCGTAGACGAGGTTGTTAACGGGCATCTCGGTGTCCTTGTGCGTAACGACCATGATACGCCAAGGGAAAGTGCGGGTGCCATTAACCTTGGCGATATAGTCTTCGCGCTCGGTGATAACGAGCTTCTTGCGGCCATCTACGAATTTGTGTGCCTTGGGGTACTGAGCGAACTCGGCGGTCAGCTTAGAGTCGCTGGCGCGCAGGAAGATGCCCGGATAGTGCTCGAGGTCGCTCTCCATGAAGCTGACTTTGGCTGTCTTGCAGTCCACTGCCAGCGGAGTGAACGCCACCTGAGTGGCCTCGGAGAGCTTGATGTGTTGATAAACGTTCTCAAACGACATCGCGTATGGGCCATAGCCGAACTCATTGACGTAGGGAATCCACGCTTCGTAGTTTTCGGGGAAGTTGTATTCGGCCAACTCGCTCTCGATAATGAGATCGCCTTTCTTGGCGGAAGCAAAGCGATAGGCGATACCGCTGTTGTAGGCGCGGAAGATAACACTGAAGTCGTCAGCGAGCTTAAGGGTGAGCTCGTTGCAGTGGTTCTCTACAACCGGCTCGCGATAGAAAGGAGCGGCAATCTGTTCGTTGATAGTCGCAACGGACTTCTTTTTTACTACGGGGTTAACGCCGACCTTGGGGCCGTCTTTCACCGTCATGCCGATGCGAGCATCTTTCACGAGAACGGTGTTTCCGTCGTAAACGGAGAATTTCAGCTCGCTGCCGAGGTTGATCTCTGCCTTGAGATTGCCGTCGGGCGAGGTTACGCTTTCAACCCTGTCAGCAGCCTGCATTGTCAGCGCTGCGGCGAGGGCCAAGAGTGAAAAGAGTGTTTTTTTCATAATTAAAAAATTGGGTTATATTGTTAGTTTCTCTGGTTAAATGAAATAGACTATCGCTCATAACTGCGGGCGTAGTCAATCATCTTAATGGCAGTCTGGGCATACTCTTCGCCTTTGTTGCCAAGTCGACCGCCGGCGCGCTCCTCTGCTTGCTCGAAAGTGTTAGTCGTAAGCACGCCGAAGATGACAGGAATATTGCCTGTGGCATTGAGCTGCGCCAGGCCGTTAGTGCAGCCTTGCGCGATGAAATCGAAGTGGGGAGTGTCGCCGCGCACGATGCAACCGATAGCGATCACTCCGTCGACGAGGCCGCTTTTTACCATCTTGTTGGCAGCAAAGATTAGTTCAAAACTGCCCGGCACGGTGCGTACCACAATATGTTCGGGCTTGGCACCATATTGGCGTAGTGTGGCCGTTGTTGCTTCAAGCAACGGCGTGGTTATCTGCGAGTTCCACTCGCATACCACGATGCCGATGCGCATATCCGATGCCGAGGGCATATCTTGCAACTGCAAGTTGTTGATTGTAGATGACATGGTCGCTGTAAATTAACTAAAAAAGAGAGCGAAGACATACGAGGTATGTTTTTGCTCTCTTTTCTACGAGAAGAGTCCGGAGCAGGACGCTATTTCGTTTCCTACTTGGAAGCTCTGTCGATGTATTTGTCGATGTATTGTGCTTCGCCGCTTTGCGGATATTTGTTTTTCACTTCTTTGTACAGCTTTACGGCCTCATCCGGTTTGTTCTGACTCTCAAGAAGTTCGCCAGCCTGCACTAAGCAGTAGGGACTAACAATGGGATTGTCGGCGCGATTGGCTGCTTTCTTGAGAAGATCGACTGCTTTGTTGATATTGCCCTTCTTTGCGTAGCAATTACCGAGAGCCGCAATAGCGTTGTTGGAGATAAAAGAGTCGTCCTGCGGATCGTATTCGTCCAAGTACTTGATAGCGTTGTCGTAGTCCGCTTTATAGTAATAGGCGAGACCTGCATATAAGTTGGCTACATTGCCAGTTCTGGTACTGCTGTACTGAGAAGCAATTTTCACGAGACCAGGATAGCCGGCGTTGTCGCCATTGAGAGCTTGGTCGAAGTTTCCTTGGGCAAAGTATTCTTGTCCTTTAGCGAGCTTGGTAGCGGCTTCGTTATTCTGGTTATCAATGTATTTGTTATAAAGATGTGCGCCGATAAAAACGAGCGCAGCCAGTACGAAAATGCCAACAATAGCACTGATAACGGGATTATTCTTGATCTTGGCGGCAATCCCCGCATTTTCTTGAGGCTGTGTAGCTGTTTTGTTTGTATTTGTATCCATTTTGTTGTTTGTTTAATTCTAATTATGATTGTTTTGCGTTATGTGAGTGCAAAGATAAACCAAATTTTGCAAATAAAAGGTCTCGGCGTTCTTTTTTTTGCCAACGCGATATATAAATAATGTGTGTTTATGAATGATTATGCTGATTTTGTCGAGTTATTATTTGCTGCGGCTGTTTTTTGCCTTTGCACTGACAGTTTTTTGCTCGTTGTCATTGGCATTTTTGTTGTTGCCGTTGGTTTTTTGTTCCGGCTTTTCGGGGAAAGTGCGCTTGTCGCGGATTAACTCAAGTGCTTTGTTGGCACAAGGATCGTCGGTAAGCAGATAAAGGCTCGCACTCTTGGAATCGAAAATGTAGTCGATGATACTGCTGATGAGGTTATGCTCTAAACGGCGGGCGGACTTGCGAATAAGTAAGTTGCGACGCTTCAAACCGTCCTTCTCGGCATAGTTAGCGAACTTCTCCACGATATTTTCTTTCTTAAGATGGGCAGCAAGCTCCTCCCAATTGGCAAATTTCCCCAATTCCTCGCGATTATTGTCTGCGTATTGGTAAGCGAACTCGGCAAGACGCCTGCTTGTCAGCGCTTCCATGTAATAGGAGGTGATGTCGCTGGTGTCTGTCGGGATAAATACATCCGGCATCACGCCGCCACCGCCGAATACAGTGCGCCCGAGCGAGGTATGATACTGTTTGCCGTCGAGATGAATGCTGTCCTGCGAGGTTAGCTCGCCCTTTTGGTATCTTACGAGTAGGTCGTTTTGATAATCTTTGTCGTCTCCTTTAATATAAGGCTTTTGCAAGCATCTGCCCGAGGGGCTGTAGTATCTTGCGACGGTAAGTTTGAGCAAAGAACCGTCGGGAAACTGGATAGGCTCCTGAACAAGGCCTTTACCGAAGGTGCGGCGCCCCATAATTGTGCCACGGTCGTTATCTTGAATGGCGGCGGCAAAAATCTCACTTGCCGAAGCCGATGTTTCGTCCACCAGAACGACGAGCGGAGTGTTCTGATAGTCTCCACGCCCGTCGCTGACATAGTTGGCACGGTCAGTCTTGCGACCTTCGGTGTAAACTATCATGCGTTTCTTGGGCAGAAATTGATTAGCAATGTTTATAGCCGCTTCCATGTAGCCGCCGCCGTTACCGCGCAGGTCGATCACGAGGTTACGACTGCCTTGATTGCGCAAATCAGCCAGCGCCACGAGCAGTTCCTCGTAGGTCTTGTCGCCAAAGGTGTTGATTTTTATGTAACCGGTGTTCTTGTCAAGCATAGAGTAGACATCTATGGTCTTCACAGGCACGGCGCCGCGTACAATCTCGAAGGTGCGCAATCCTTTTTGCCCCTTGCGCAAAATACCGAGCTTTACCACGGACTTATCAGCGCCGCGCAGGTGTTTCATCGCATAGTCATCGGTTAGGAAGTCGCCGACAAACGGCTTGCCGTCCACCTTGACGATACGGTCGCCGGGCATAAGCCCCACATCTTCGGACGGGCCGCCCTCAACCACATGAAGAATGCGTGCCGTGTCCTGCAATATAGAGAAAATCACGCCGATGCCGGAGAAAGACCCTCTAAGTTCTTGCATTTCCGCCTCCACTTCTTTTGCCGTGGTGTAGGTAGAGTGCGGATCAAGCTCCGACAGGATTTTCGGCAGCGAGTTTTCGATGAGTTCACCTATATCCACAGTGTCTACATAGCGGTCTTCGATTGCAAACAGCATATCATTGATCTTGCTGTTGGAGGAATTGGCGATACTGAGGCGATTGCTTCTGAAATGACTGGCGTAGAAAGAACCAATCAATATGCCGACCACCACGCTGACGCTAATAATGAGCGGAGTGTAGTTGCGAAACTTATTACTGCTCATCTCTCTCTACATTTATATATATAGTCTCAATGCCGGCACGCTGCAGGAGGCGTATTCCGTCGTCGAGGCGGTAGTTTTCGCCATATACCACGCGTTTAATGCCGCACTGGATAATCAGCTTGGCGCAGTCGATGCACGGCGAGGCGGTAACATATAGCGTAGCGCCGTCGCTGTTTTGCGAAGAGCGGGCAATCTTGGTTATAGCGTTGGCCTCGGCGTGCAATACATAGGGCTTGCTGACATTATTGTCGTCCTCACATACATTTTCAAAGCCCGAGGGTGTACCATTGAAGCCGTCGCTGATTATTGCCCCGTCCTTTACCAGCAGCGCACCCACTTGGCGGCGCTTGCAGTAGGAGTTCTCTGCCCAAATCCTTGCCATGCGCAGGTAACGGCAGTCCAGCTGTTCTTGTTTGGTGTCTTGATTTTGCATAATTGTTGCTTTATGCTTCTGAAACTTACTTCTTCAGCCCGTCGCGACGGAGCATAGCCTTGATACTCGGGTTGCGACGGCGGAAATTGCGGTATAAAATCTTAGGGTGCTGCGTGTTGCCGCGCTCCAATATCTCATGACGGAAACGCGACGCGGTCTCCGGGTTGAAGATGCCCTCTTCCTGGAATGCACTGAAGGCATCGGCGTCCAATACCTCCGCCCACTTGTAGCAATAATAGCCGGCAGCGTACCCTCCCGTCATGATATGCTGGAATTGAGTGGTCATACAGGTACGCAGCGCCGATGGCTTGTTTATTTGCGCCGGAGCCCAGGCCGCTTTCTCGTAGGCGATGATGTCTTCGTCGAGCGGCTCGGTGCGAGTGTAGTAAGCCATGTCGAGTAGACAGAACGACAGCTGTCTCAAGCAGGCGATTCCGGCGTTGAAGTGGCGGCTCTCGATCACTCGGTCGACAAGGTCGTCTGGAATCAGCTCGCCGGTCTCGTAATGGAAAGCAAAGGTTTGCAGAAACTCTTTCTCTAAGGCGAAATTCTCCATGAATTGAGATGGTAGCTCCACGAAATCCCAGTAAACATTGGTGCCGGAGAGACTTTCGAAGCGGCACTGCGAGAAAATCTCGTGCAACCCGTGTCCAAACTCATGCAGGAAGGTGCTAACCTCGCCCAGCGTGAGCAGGGCAGGCTTGTCAGCAGTCGGCTTGGTGAGGTTCATGGTCAGCGACACATGCGGTCTGATGTTCTTACCCTCATCGTCAATCCACTGCCCCTGATAGCTGGTCATCCACGCGCCGCTCTTCTTGTTACTACGGGGGTGAAAGTCCGCATACAGCACGGCGAGGTACTCGCCGTTGCCGTCAAACACCTCATACGCCACCACATCTTTGTGATAGATGCTGATGTCTTTATTTTCCTTGAATGTAATGCCGTAAAGCCGCGTGGCAAGGCCGAAAACTCCCTTGATTACATTGCTCAACTCGAAGTACGGACGCAGCATCTCGGCATCGAAGGCGTAACGCTCTAACTGGAGCTTGTGAGCATAGTAGCCGACATCCCATGCGCGCAGGCGGAAGTTCTTACCCTCCGTCTTGCGGGCATAATCAAGTATGTCTTGGTATTCGCGCTTGGCGGCAGGCTTATATGCGTCGAGCAGTTGGTTAAGAAACTTGCTCACCCTCTCCGGCTTCTCGGCCATGCGATGGCGCAGCGCCTGCTGGGCGTAGGTTTTGCAACCTTGTATTTTCGCCGCTTCGAGGCGTAGGTTCACAAGGTCGCGCGCCAGCTCCAGATTGTTGTATTTATTTTTCTTAATGCACAGCGTGTTATGCGCTAACCACACCTTGCGCCTCAGACTGCGGTTGTCGCAGTAGCTCAGCAGCGGCCCATAACTCGGAGCGTGCAGGGTAAAGAGCCAACCCTCCTCATGCCCGGCCTCTTGGGCGGCATTGCGAGCCAGATCCAGCTGGTGGTCGGGCATTCCGGCGAGCTCGCCTTTGTCAGTAATGAGCATCTTAAACCGATTAGTGTCCTTCAGCACATTTTGCGAGAACTGCAGCGACTTCAGCGAAGCCTCGGTGGAGATTTGCATCAGCCTCTCTTTCTTTTTCTTGGGCAGCCCTACGCCACGCCTCACGAAGCCTTCATAAACATCGTCCAGCAGCTTCTGTTCCTCAGCCGTGAGCGAGGGATTAGACTTCTTTACAGCCTTAATGCGCGCAAACAGCCGCTCATTGAAGGCAATGCGGTTGGAGTGCTCGCTCAGGCGTGGCGACATCTTCTGCGCCAGAGCCTCAAGCGTGTCGCTCGTGCACGCACTCAGCAGGTTGCCCATCACCGTCTCCACTCTGCCGAGCAGTTTGCCGCCGCGCTCTAAGGGTAGGATAGTGTTCTCAAAGGTTGCAGGCTCCGGGTTGTTGACTATAGCGTCAATCTCTGCATCTTCGCGCTTCATGCCCTCCTCCAGCGCAGGCTCAAAATCTTGTTCCTCTATGCTGTTGAAAGGAGTGGTGTCGTGCAGAGTGTTATATTCGTGAAGAAAAGGATTCTGTCTCTCAGCCATTTGTTAATAAATGTATTGTTAGGTGCAAAGTTACGCAAACAATTCCTAAAATCAATCCTTTAATCTACAATTTATAATTACTGTTTTACGAAATCTTTATAAATTTGCAGCAAACATACACCATGCCATGACTATCCGCCATTTAATAATAGCTATCATCGTCCTTTCCGGCAGCCTTGTCGGCAAGGCGCAAGAGTTTACCGCCAATGTCGGCACCGTGCGCGATGCCTACAATTTTTGGTTCCATGCTCCTGAAGGAGGTAAGCGCGAGGGCGCTCACTATCCGTTGCTCATCTTTCTGCATGGCCAGAGCCTGTGCGGCAAGAACCTCTCTAAGGTAAAGAAATATGGCGCCATCGATGCCGTAGCTCGCGGTCGCAGCATAGACTGCTATATCGTGGCGCCGCAAAACCCAGGCGGCTCATGGAATCCTCACAAGATAATGAACATCGTAGACTGGGCGGCAGCGAACTACAGTGTAGACACCACCCGCATCTATGTCTACGGCATGAGTCTGGGCGGTTACGGCACGCTCGACCTCGCTGCCACCTATCCCGACCGCATCGCTGCAGCTTTGGCCATGTGCGGCGGAGCTACCGTCAAGGATTTGAGCGGTTTGAGCAAACTGCCCCTATGGATAGTGCACGGCACGGCAGACAGAGCCGTTTCCGTCTCCGCTTCCGACCGAGTAGTCGAGGCCATTAAGGCTACCGGCGACGACTCACGCCTCATCTACTCGCGTATGCCGGGCATCGACCATGGCCGACCCGCCCGCGTCTTTTACTTAGGGCAAACCTACGACTGGCTATTCTCGCACTCCTTGCATGATGAGGGGCGCGAAGTGAACCGCGACTTCGAGCTCACGCCCCAGATGCTGCAGAACGCCTATCAAGACCTCGGTCGCAATTTTCAGCCGGAGTATGACGAGTAGTTGAATGTGTATATTTGTATACGAAACTAAGACATGAATTATTTCACAGAGCTAAGTATAGAATTAGCTAACCAGCGAGATTATTTAGATCAACTCTTTAGAGTTTATCCACTTCGTCCGGATTCTATAAGAGATATAGATGACAAAGTTTGGCAGCGTATAGAAAAAGCGTATAATGGCACTGATAACACAGAGCTGCTGAAAGCATTGATGAAGCATTCTCTTTTTCCTGTAAAAGATGGCTATATGCCATATTTGAAGCTTGACAAAACTGCAATCGAACGCAATCCTAATACAGTAAACCGTATTTGTGGGCGCATTCGCGAGCTTGGATTAGAGAAACTTTATGAATGTTGCACGCAACCTAAGGAAACAAATCGTCAAATGGGCCCTCTATTCCGCCAATGGCTTAGATCGGGAACTTTAGGACTTGTTCCTATATCATTAAGTGACTTTGAGACGACTACAGGCAACGCTATTTTAGAAGGTGGCGATAACGATTTGAAGAACTTTGCACAAAAATATCTGGGTTACACTCGAAATAAGGGAATAGACTTCATTGGTCGTTTCAATGGTTGCTATATTATTGGGGAAGCCAAATTTATTTCAGACGAAGGCGGTCATCAAAATGATCAGTTCGTTGATGCTATGCAGACGCTTGCTGCTGAGGTTAATCCAGATGTAAAGAAAATAGCGATACTTGACGGAGTGTTATATATTAAGAGTCGTAGGAAGATGTATCGTCAGATAATTGAGACCGATGTACCTGTAATGAGCGCTTTACTCCTGCGTGACTATCTGTATAGCTTATGAAAGATAACATTTTGATAAAAGGTGACAATTTGAGAGCGATGCAATGGCTCTTAGAGCAGGGCTACGCAGGTAAAATCGACTTGGTATACATTGATCCGCCCTTTGCAACTGGAGGGACATTCTCAATAGATGCAACTGGTCGCGTTGCTACCATAAGTAGATCCAAAGAAGCCAACATTGCTTACACAGATACGTTGAAAGGAAAGGATTTTATTTCTTTTTTGCGTGAAAGATGCACACTTATACATCAACTACTTTCTGACCAAGGGTCTTTATACCTACACATAGACTACAAGATTGGACACTATGTCAAGGTCATGCTTGACGAAATATTTGGTATTGAAAATTTTCGTAGCGACATATCGCGAATAAAATGTAATCCCAAGAACTTTGAGCGTGTGGGCTATGGCAATATCAAGGATATGATATTGTTTTATGCTAAGGGTGCAAAACCGATATGGCACAAACCTATGTTTCAGGCTGAAGAAGATGAACTGAATGCTTTATATAATAAGGTAGATAGCAATGGGAGACGATATACAACTGTGCCAATCCATGCTCCGGGCGAAACAAAGGGTGAGACAAGTCGGCCATTTCGTGGGATACTCCCGCCGAAAGGCAGACATTGGCGTTGTTCCGTTGAAGAATTAGAGGACTTGGATCGTAAAGGATTGATAGAGTGGTCGGCAAATGGCAATCCGAGAAAGATAAACTACGCAGATGAGCACACAATGAAGAAAGCGCAAGATATTTGGGAATTCAAAGACCCTGTAAAACCCATATATCCAACAGAGAAAAATATGGAAATGCTAAAATTTATCATCAATGCATCTTCTAATGTGGACTCTATAGTATTAGACTGCTTTTGTGGCTCTGGTTCTACACTTAAAGCAGCCACAGATACCGCACGCCGATGGATAGGCATTGATATGTCAGAGCTTGCAATTGAGGTAACGCGCACTCGTTTCGGCGCATCTTTATTTGAAACGCAATACGATTATGTAGATATTGATACCGTTTGTCAAAATCGACATATCGCAGGATAGAAAGTGCGACTTTTTGTTAAAATACTACTAGCTGCTGTATCGTGTAGCCGGCAGTATTTTTGTTCCTTATCTTTTTCTCTTAATTAGTCGCGTACATTCAGCAACAATGTGTGATTAAATTTTTAGGAAATATCATGCTTGCGCACTAAATCATCGTCCGCACACTGCGAAAAGGTCTCGAAGTTCGCACAAAAGGCCTCCGCGTGCGATTTTTGAGCCTCCGCGCGCGTAGAAATGTCGTG
>JAFLUU010000068.1 GCA_022508585.1 Prevotellaceae bacterium
GAATTTTTGAAAATTCATATATAAAGTTATAATAATTCGTATATGATTTCTCGAGGATTTATATATGAATTTTCAAACTTTGACGACATTTCTACGCGCGAGAACGATAAAAAATCTCGCGCGATGGGCTTTTTAACGCGCGCGATAGGGGTAAAGTGTAGAAAGAACCTGCGGAGCAGCAAGAAACAGCCGTTACGGCTGCAGTCTTGACGATATTCGGTGCTGTGCGCACGCGGTTGCTTATCGCCATTGCGCTGTTTGGCACAATAAAAACGAGCCGACCCGCGCTTCACAGCGCAGGTCGGCCAAGGTTTAGCAATAATGCTTATATATTGTAAATGTGTATGTAGAAGTTTGCGTATGTTTACTGTTCTGCGATGCAGAATTAGACTATTTATTTAATCATTTAACAATTGGGAGAAAGCTATTCTACATTTTGTCGATGATTTTCTGCATCTTTTTTACGATGTCCGTTGCCTGCTTGTGGAGTTTCTTGAGCTGCTTGTTGATCAGACGCCGCCCTGTAGGGTTAATGCTGGCACGATTGTAGCGATCTTCTAACCTGACGATTTCTGTATTGATGATGTCGAGGCTTTGCTTATAGCTGGCGAGCTTATTGTATATCATTACGCTGTTTTTGTGTAGCATTTTAGGACTATAGCCTGCGATGTCCTGCTTAGTTTTGTTTATGTCGCCCTTCGCTTTTTCTATTTCACGGCGTGCTTTTTCCAATTCTTGCTGAATTTTGTAGTTGTCGAAGAGATTGCTACTTGTGTAGTCTTTATTCTCTACGAGGTCGGGGCGCAACGATGTGATGTAGTAGATAGTGCCTGTATATCTAATACCACTTGGCTCAAAGTTGATGGCTATCAAGTCGCGATGGAGGGGATTTTCTTCGTTTTTGGTGCTAATGAAGTATATGCCGTATTTATTTGAAGGGCGCGTCATGATATATTCTTTGGTGGTGTTGCCAGTGTATGCCTGAAAAGTGCCACCTTGTCCGGGCTCGTAGATACTGCATTGAATGGCGATATCCTTGTCGGCGATGAAGGCCTCTTTTAGTTGTGGCATGATGCTCTTATTGAAGTCCATGCACTCGAATGGTATGGTCGTTACGCTGGATATGAGCGAGCCGTCAGTGCCATCGTGATAGATGGATGCCATTTTCTCGGAGGCTTTGCCGTATTTTGTTTCAAAATCCTTGAGTGCAGCAATCACTCGCTCGGGTTTCACTGCCGGACTATTGTCTGTTGGGTTTGCTTTGACGCAGAGGATTGCTCCAAGGAGGATAAATACTAAAAAATTGCGTTTCATAGTTATTGTGTCTTAGTGGTTAATTTCTGGCATATAGTCTTTTGATGCTTTCTATGCGCGCTTTGTAGGCGTCGAGTTCCTCTTGCAGCTGCGCTATGAGGCGGCGGCGTGCCTGCTCGCGTATGATTTCCAAATCTTCTTCGGTAAGTTGTGCATTGGCGAGGTTAATATCGCCGGCCTGCCACTCGGCCATCACTTCCGTGTGGGGCTGCGGCTCTGCGGGCGCGTCGATAGGCTCGGCTTTTGGCTCTTGTGCATCAGCCAAGAGCGGCATTGCCACCTCCTCTGCGATGATTGTCTCGGTCTCTGCCACTATCGGTTCCGCAGGGAGAGCGGGTGGGGCAGGGCGGTGCTGTCTCCTAATCGGCTCGGCCTCTATGGGCGCTTGCTCCTGCTGCTGCGGTGTGCTGTCAGCCGTCGGCGGTGCGGTGTGCTTGGGTTTGTTGGCAGGTGTGGCGTGGGGAGTTGGCGTGTGGGTGAGCTTAGGCGTGTCTACATTATTATATATATATGTGCCCACGATGATAAACACGGCTGCTGCGCAGGCGGCTATGGCGAGGCGCAGATACATCACTCGCGCCTTGCGCTTGGGTGCAGGGCTTTCGGCATTCAGCATGGGGAGTAGCTCATCGGGTGTCAGCTCGTAGGCATCTGTCTCGAAACTCTGAAACATCTGTCTGACGGCTTCCCACTCGGCCGGCACATTGTCGGCATGGGCGAAAAAGTCGGCGAGCTGCTGTTCCTCAGCCTCGGTGGTCTGTGCGTCGAGGAAGCGCTTGATGAGGTCGTCGATGTGATTGCGGTTCATAGGTTAGATGTTTATTCGGTTGATGAGGCTTTTTCTAAGTCTGGCGATGCGACTGCGCACGCCTGTCTCGCTGATGCCGAGCATGGCGGCAATCTCGGTGTAGGAGAGGTGCTCTATGTTGCGCATCTTCAGGAGCGTGCGGTCGGCGGCGGAGAGAGTGGCTATGACATGGCGCAGATGCTGTTTCGTTTCGGCTTGCTCTATTGCTATGTCGGCGCGCATGGTGTAGATGCCGTCGGCAAAGTATGCAGGGTCTACGGCTTGGTGTCGCTGCCTGTCGCGCAAGAGGTTGAGGGCGGTGTGCTTCACGGCAGTAGTGGCGTAGCGCACCATGTCTTCGTCGCCATACGGTCTCCCTTTGAGAGCCCACAGTTTGATGAGCGCGTCTTGCACCGCGTCTTCGCAGTCATCGGTGTCAGCCAGATACTGCATGGCGATATGCACCAGGTGGTTGCGATGCTGTCGGGTGAAGTTTATGAACTGTTGGGTCGTCATCTTCAGTGGTGTTCTCGCTTATATAACACCGATGATGGCGTTTTGTTGCAACTAAAAGGCAAAAAATTTTATGCCGCTGCAGAGTCTTAACGGCAATATATTGAAAATCTGCGGATTAGAGGGGCGCTTGAAAATCTATGTAAGGCTCTAATTTTATGAAGTCGGAATCTGCAAAAGCCGAATAAGTCTTCAGGTCGCCAAACTCACTGATAGAGCCGTAGTTCTTGCGATAGTCTAAAATGGCGCGTACCTGCTCGAAGTTGAGGTAGGGGTGGCGCAGCAGTTGGCCGAAGGTTAGCTGGTTGATGAGCATCTTTGTGGTCGGCTCGTGGTCGATAACGACATGGCGGACTATGTCCTGCGGCAGTCCGCGTATTTCGCTAAGCTGCTTGACGCTGATAAAGCCGCCGAGACGGTTGCGATATTTCACAATCTTGGCTGCGTAATACTTGCCGACACCGGGAATTTTCTGGAGGTCGGTGCTATCGGCGGTGTTGATGTTGATAGGTGTGTGCCCGAGCTTTTTCAGTAGCGACAGGTGAGGCTTTTCGCTCGGTTGGCCGCTGATAACCGCCGTGCTCTCGCGCTTCTGTGCGATGGACTCGGCTTTTGCTGCAGTCTGATGCTTAATCCGTATGTAGGGCTTGAGTCTGCGGAAGTCGCTGTCGCTCAAGGTATAGATGCGCGCGAAGTCCGACGGCTGGCGGAAGATGCCGCCTGCCGCGCGATAGTGGATAATGGCGCGTGCCACATTGGGGCGCAGGCCGAGCTGCACGAATGTGGCGGAGTCGGCGGTATTAGGGTCGAAGTGGTGGAGTTTGACTGCCTCGGGAGCATGCTTAATTGCCCGGCGAACGACACTATCCTGTTTCTCCACGACTTTTTCCCCTCCCTTGGCGCTGGTCGGGGCGTTGTCGTGCCGGAAATACAATATGCCGTTGACTATCACCAGTACGGCAGCGATGATAAGTATTGCGATGCGATCGTTGCGGGAGAGGCGCATAGGCTAAAATTCAAAGAGAACCTTGAAGTTAAAAGCGCGGCGGGTCAAATAGTTGGGCACGGCATACTGATTGTTGGTGATGTCGGTAACCCAATAATAGGAGTTGACATTACTGATGTCGAACACATTGAGAGCGTCCAATTCAAGCCATATATCTTTGATAGACTTGTGAGTCGTGCGGCGCTCGGGGTCAAGAAGTCGGTAGCTGAGGCCAATATCTGCGCGCCTGTAGGCCGGAGCACGGAAATCGCCCTTCTCTATTCCGGAATGAGGGGGACCAAATGGCAGACCGCCGGCAATGGCTCCCTTAAGAGTGAGTTTCCAGCGTGTGCTGCCGGGGAAAAAGTCGGTGAAAAAGAGCGAAATGTTATAGCGCTGGTCGGTAGGCAGCGGCAGAGAGAGACCATTATACTGCTGCTTGGTCTGCATCAGCGAAAGAGTGATCCAAGAGTCGGCACCGGGCACAAATTCGCCGAACAGCTTGAAGTCCAGTCCTGCCGCGTGGCCTTTGGCCATGTTCTGACCATAGTAAATCACGCGCAGATTGTTGATATTATAAGGTATGAGGTTATTTAATATCTTATAGTAAGCCTCTGCCGAGAAACGGAAGGGACGATCGGCCATGCGGAACTGATAATCCATGCCCAAAAGGATATGAATCGAGCGTTGCGACTTAATATCTCGGTTGAGCACGACTTTAGTGTTGCCGTTGGTGGTGATTGTGTCGCGCAGCTCCTTGTAAAACGGCGACTGATAGTAGTATCCTGTGGCGAGACGGAAAGTATAATTGTCGTTCTTGGCAGGAATGAAGCCGAGAGAGGCACGCGGTGAGACGAGAGTCTCTTTATTCCAGCTGTTGTGCGTAAGGCGCACGCCGTAGTTGAGGTTAAATACGCCGGCAGTGTTGTTGAAACGGAAATTGTCCTGCAAATAAGACTCGAGACGCGTACTCTTTACCTCTGTCTTAGCTCTCATATTGTATATGAGCTGCAAAACATCGGGCGAGTGGGGCATAGAATAGCCCGAAGAGTCGCGCATCTCCCATTCCACGGAGTTTTCCTTGATGCGCTCGGACTTCAGTGTTATGCCGCCGGCTATATTGTGGCGGCGAAGGCTTGTTCGCAGCAGTAGAGCGGTAGAACTCACGCGAGCGGTGAGAAAATTGCGGGCGTGCTCGAGATATGTTCCCACGCCGAGCTGTTGTTGTGCCGTTACATCGTCCAACCAGTACTGCCCCTGAATATCGTATGTCTCCTCCTCCTTGGTGGCGTAGGTGGAGCTGAGCCATTGCAGCGAAGTCTTGGCGTTAAACTTGTGCGTGATGCCGAATGATGCGAAATAGGTGTTGAATAGATCCTTTTCCTTGCCGTCGAAGTAAACTTTGAACGACTTTACATCGTCCATCGTGCCGAATGAAGTCTCGCGGTCGGAGGGTTCGAATGAGTAGCGGTTGTAAGAAATGTTGCCGATGAAGTCTAATGTCCAGTGCTTGGAGGGAGACCACGATGTGTAGTTCTGATAGTCCAGAAAGTTCGGGTCGTATTCGCCTTTTGTGTCGCCGTTGCCGAGTAAGAACTTCGTTGTCTTGTAGCGCAAGCCGTTCATCATCGAGAACTTCTCATTGCCGAACCCTACATAGGCGTCTGTGCCCATTAAGCTCGCGCCTAATGAAGCCTCGAAGTGCTCCGGACGCTTGTAGGTAATGTCGAGAACCGACGACATCTTGTCGCCGTAACGAGCAGGGAACCCTCCGGCGGAGAAGTCGATGTCGGCAACCATATTGTTGTTGATAATCGAGAGTCCCTCCTGCTGTCCGGAACGCACGAGCATCGGACGGAAAATCTCCACGCCGTTTAGATAGACGCAGTTCTCGTCAAAGCTGCCGCCTCTCACATTATATTGCGATGAGAGCTCGTTATGCGTGCTCACGCCCATTTGCGTGGCAATTATCTCCTCTACGCCGTTGCCGGTGGTGGAGGGCATTTGCTTGGTGTAGCCGCTCTTTATGTGCTGCACGAGGTCTGTCTGGCGGCGCATGGCCGTAATGCCCGCCTCGCCCAGCATATATGACTGTGTCGAGATTTTCATGTCATAGCGCAACGAGTCGGTTTGCGGCAGAGCAATGAAAAATTTCTTGGTGCGGTAGCCTACAGCCATGCAGGTAATGAAAAGGGAGTCGGTGTGGGTGCAATGTAAGCTGTAGTTGCCTCCTGCGCCGGAGACAGCGAATGCTCCTTGGCGCTCCACAATGATAGAGGCGAACTCCACGGGGTTGTCATATTCGTCCACCACTTTTCCAAAGAGGCGGAACTTTGTTTGTGCCGATGCGCTGAAAGTGGCGAACATCGTTAGCGTAAGCAGTAATATCGTGAGCTTTTTATTCATCAAGCAGGTCGGGTCTTAGTTTGCGGGTGCGCTCAATCATTTGGTTGAGCTCCCATTCTTTAATCTTGGCCTCGTGTCCGGAAAGCAGTATGTCGGGCACTCGCCAGCCCTTGTAGTCGGCAGGACGGGTGTAGACCGGTGCGGAAAGCATCTTGTCCTGAAAACTGTCGGATAGCGCGCTTTGCTCGTCGCCGATAACACCCGGAATAATCCGCACCACGCTATCGGCAATGACGGCAGCCGCCAGTTCGCCGCCCGTGAGCACATAGTCGCCGATGCTGATTTCTTTGGTAATAAGGTGCTCGCGTATGCGATGATCGATGCCCTTGTAGTGGCCGCAGAGAATGATGATGTTTTGCTTGAGCGAGAGCTCGTTTGCCATAGGTTGGCTGAACTGTTCGCCGTCGGGCGAGGTAAAGATAATCTCGTCATAGTCCCGTTCGGCCTTTAGGGCGGAGATACAATCGTCTATGGGCTGGCATTGCATAACCATGCCCGCAAAGCCGCCGAAGGGATAATCGTCCACGCGCTTATGCTTGTCCTTCGTGTAGTCGCGGAGGTTGTGTACATGTATTTCGGCCAATCCTTTCTTCTGTGCCCTGCCGAGAATGGACTGTGTGGTAAACGGCTCCAGCATTTCTGGGAGCACTGTAATGATGTCTATGCGCATATCTGCTTTTTATAACGCTAAATGCGCCATTTTATTATAAAAAATCGTAATTTTGGCGCAACAAAACGCCATAATGTTATGACCGAGCGCCAGCAGATCGAGCACTTGCGCCGCGAGTTGCATCGACATAACTATAATTATTATATAAAGAATGCTCCCACTATAAGCGATCGCGAGTTTGACGAACTAATGGTCGAGTTGATGCGTCTGGAAGCTCTGCATCCAGAGCTGTACGACGCCAATTCGCCGTCGCAGCGTGTGGGCAGCGATCTTAACAATGAGTTCACGCAGGTAAAGCATCGTTACCCTATGCTCTCGCTCGCCAACACTTATAGCCGCGACGAGGTGCAGGCTTTTTATGACCGAGTGAGCCAAGGTCTTGACGGCGAACATTTTGATATTTGCTGCGAACTGAAATTCGACGGCCTCTCCATTTCTCTCGTTTACGAAAACGGCGCATTGGCCAGAGCTGTAACCCGTGGCGACGGCGATCAGGGCGACGATGTTACCGCCAACATCAAGACTATTCGTTCCATTCCTTTGCTATTGACCGGTGGCGACTATCCCGATAGTTTTGAAATACGCGGAGAAGTACTGATGCCATGGCAGAGTTTCGAGCAACTCAATCAACAGCGCGAGCTGCAGGGAGAAACTCTCTTTGCCAATCCGCGCAATGCCGCCAGCGGCACGCTAAAGAGCAAGAATTCCTCGGTGGTCGCCCAGCGAAAGTTAGACGCATATTTCTATTACCTGCTCGGCACGACCTTGCCCTCCGACAATCATTACGACAACCTGCAACGAGTCCGCGAGTGGGGCTTTAAGATTTCCAACGACATGAGAACGGCGCACAGCCTGCAGGAAGTGATGGACTACATCGACTATTGGGATAAGGAGCGCAGCAATCTGCCGGTGGCCACCGATGGCATTGTGCTCAAGGTAAACTCCGTCTCTCAGCAGCAGCGTTTGGGTTACACCGCCAAAACTCCGCGCTGGGCTATTGCCTATAAGTTTCAGGCAGAGAGGGCGTTGACGCGTCTTAATGAAGTAACATATCAAGTAGGGCGCACCGGAGCCGTTACCCCCGTGGCTAATATGGATCCGGTACATCTTAGCGGCACTGTCGTTCGCCGCGCATCGTTGCACAACGAGGACATCATTCGCCAGCTCGACCTTCACATCGGCGACATGGTCTATGTGGAGAAAGCCGGCGAGATTATCCCGCAGGTTGTAGGAGTGGACACCGAAGCCCGCTCTGCTGACGCCGCATTGGGAGCGAAGGTGGAGTTTGTCAAGACCTGCCCGGAGTGCGGCACGCCCTTGGTGCGCTATGAGGGCGAGGCCGCCCACTATTGCCCCAATGAGACCACCTGTCCGCCTCAGATAAAGGGGCGTATCGAGCATTTCATCTCGCGCGATGCCATGAACATCGACTCGCTCGGCCCCGAAACCATAGCCGACTACTACGCACGCGGACTAATAAATAATGTGGCCGACCTTTATCAGCTCACCGCCGAGGACATAATGGGCGAAAACACTACTCGCCTCCGCTCTGCCCAAAAAGTGGTGCAGGGCATCGAGGCCAGCAAGCAGGTGCCGTTCGAGCGCACCCTCTACGCTTTGGGTATTCGCTTCGTGGGCAAGGTTACTGCCAAGCAGATAGCGCGGCACTTCGGCTCGCTCGACGCTTTGCTCAACTGCACGCTTGAAGACCTCCTTGCAGTGGAGGGCGTAGGCGAGGTAATCGCCTCCTCTGTCAAGCATTACTTTGCAGAGCCCAAGAACATGGAGATTGTAAGCCGGCTGCGCGCCTATGGTCTCCGGTTTGAGGTGGCCGAAAGCGTGCCCAGCCGGCAGAGTGCAGCTCTCGACGGTAAAAATATCGTTATCAGCGGCGTTTTTCAGCACCACAGCCGCGAGCAGTACAAGGAAATGATAGAAACTCACGGCGGCAAAAATGTCGGCAGCATTTCGGCCAAGACGAGTTTTATCCTCGCCGGTCAGAACATGGGGCCTGCCAAGTTGGAAAAGGCGCAGAAGCTCGGTATCCCTCTTGTCAGCGAAGATGAGTTCCTCGCTATGCTATCAGAGCCGCTTGTCGATTCAGATACCCCTACCATAAGTACACAACTCGATTTATTTAAATAAAAGCAATATGAGAAAGTTTTTCCCTCTAATCGTATTTTCGTTGATAGCCACGCTGGCTTTGGGGCAGTCCTCGCCGGCGAAGCAAAAAGGCATCTACATTCCTAAAGACCTGCAAGACATTGATCTTAACGACACCACCGCCAAGTGGAACTGGTGTAATACACTGCAGTCGCCCGATGTCATAATTCTCTGGGAGCAGCCTTTCGGCACTGACCCCGGCAAGGCTCCGCAGTTAGACGGCCACGACATGACCGTTGATGTTAACAATGTTATGGAGCGTGTGCAGTCGTTCTACAACTATTTCCGCGACAGCCTGGATTTCCTTAGCGTCCCCTCTAATGCCGACAGTCTGAAGATGATGGTTATGCTCAACTATTCTTTGGAAAGCACGGCCTACGGCGGCACCTATGATGGTCGCATCGGTGCTATGTGGGTCTCGCCCAATCGCATACAGGATCGCAAGCTCAATGTCATCGCTCATGAGTTGGGGCACTCCTTCCAGCACCAAATCGTAGTCGACGGAGCAGGTGTCAACTGGGGCAGTGCAGGCTTTAATGAAATGGTATCACAATGGATGCTCTGGCGCGTTAACCCCGACTGGCCGACCGATGAAAACTACCACCTTAAAGCGTTTCGCAACGAAGCCCATCGCGCCTACCTCTCTCACGAGAACAGATACCGCTCGCCATATGTGATAGAGTATTGGGCGCAACGCCGAGGGCAGAAACACATAGCGCGCCTCTACCGCGAAGGACGACGCGACGAAGATCCGGCAATGACCTATATGCGTGTCAACGGATTGACGCTGCAGCAGTATAGCGATGAGATGTTCGATTGCTACACTCGCCTGCTAACATTCAATTTCACTTACGCCTACGCACAGACGCGCCGCCATGCCGACACCTTTAACACTCGCCTCGACACCATTGCCCCCGGACATTACCGTATTCCTGCCGACCTGTGCCCCGAGCAGTATGGTTTCAATGCTATCCGCCTGCCCAAGGACATCAAGGCTAACAAAGTCAAGGTAACCAATGTTAAGGTGCCGCGCGACAACAAGCTAAGGTGGGCAGTGGTCGACGGAGTAAACTGCCGCTACCTGCTTGTGATGAACGAGCCCAAGAAATATGTGCGCATAGCTCGCAATGTAGAAAAACAAGAGCCTCTGCCCACCATAAGCTATGATGTAAAGATAAAGAAGTAGCTTTTTCGCTACACTGCTCCGTTTGCTTCGTGGTGTTTATGTCAAAAACCGATGTTTCATTCAGTTAATTACAATGAATAGCACAAAAAATACACTCAAAAACTTTGCAAATAATCTGTTTCCTTATAAAAATTCGTGTCTCCGCACCGTAAATATTGATAACAGCCGACTTATGAGCATGCTCATGCTCACAAAAAAGCACTCTCCTCGAGTGGAGGGAGTGCTTGGTACTTCTTACATTCCTTAGACTAAAAAACGAAGTTCTTAGGGCTTGTAGTATTTCAGTGCCTCCGGCATCTCTTTCTGCAACGCTGCGATGCGCTTCTGATCGGAGGGGTGATCGCTCATAATGTCGCTCTTGTTGCTGTTGCCGCTTAGCTCGGCCATGCGCTGCCAGAAGGGTATGGCGGTCTGCGGATCGTAGCCTGCCATGGCGGCGAAGATGAGGCCGAGGTGGTCGGCTTCAGTCTCGTTGTCGCGCGAATATTTGAGGTTGGCGAAGTTGAAGCCTGCGTTGGCTATAGAATTGATGGCGGAGGTGGTGATGGTGCCTGCGCCTGCAGCGCCGAGCACGGAGGTGCCTGCTTTGACTGCGTACTGCTGGCGTATCTGTTTCGACATCTGCTCGGCAGAGTGCTTGGCTACGGCGTGGGCTATCTCATGGCCAAGGACTATGGCGAGGCTGGCCTCATCTTTGGTTACAGGCAGCAGACCTTCGTAGACGACGATTTTGCCGCCGGGCATACAGAAGGCATTGACCTGATTGTCGGCTACGAGGTTGAATTCCCACGCGAAGTTTTCTATTTCGCCGGCGAAGCCGTTATCTTTGAGGTAGGTCTCCACGGCGGTGGCAAGGCGCTGCCCCACGCGCTTGACGAGGGCGGTGTTCTGCTGGTCAGCGGAGGCTTTGGCGGTCTTGAGATACTCTTGGTATTGCTGGGTGCTAAGGCTGAGCACTTGGGCGTCGCTCACAAGGAGGTGGGTCTTGCGCCCTGTGATGGGCACTGTGTTGGTCGTGCCGCAGGCGCTCAGCAGGAGTGTGGCGGCAATCAGAAAGGGTAAGGTGATGTTTCTCATAGTGTTTTGTTGTTTATGGATTATTGTTTGTTGTTTAACGAAAAATCTTTGATTATTTTCTGCGTCAGCTTGTGGGCACCGAGGCG
>JAFLUU010000069.1 GCA_022508585.1 Prevotellaceae bacterium
AATCCATCTTACTGTAACGGCGTGTCAGAGAGTTTGTTCAAACGCGGTCTCTGCCTCCCCTCCGGTCCCTACGTGAGCGATGAAGATGTGAGATATATTATTGAAAATATAAAGAAGAATCTCGCGTAAGAGAATTTCTAATTAAAACGACACACGCACTGACTTGTTTGTCAGTGCGTGTGTCGTTTTAATTAGATGATTGCGCAGAAACAAGTATAATCTAATGATTAAAGGCAATGTCAATAGTATGTTACTTGTTAGTTGTTGTGTTTAAGTTGTTGTTCTGCACGTGTAAGATCGTCAGGTGTATCAATTCCGATAGTTTCGCGGTTTGTAATACCAACGGTAATATGGTAACCATTCTCTAACCAACGAAGTTGCTCAAGCGATTCTGCTATTTCTAAAGGAGTCTGTTCAAGGTTAGTTATTTCGCTCAATACTTCGGCTCGGTATCCGTAAATCCCCAGATGTTTGTAGTATGGTTGCACGATTGGATTGCGAGCATAAGGGATTGCACTGCGACTGAAGTATAGAGCCTGATTGTCTTTTCCTATAACAACTTTAACGCAGTTGGGATTAAGTACGGCATCGTCAGAAGCATCTTGGTCGAATGGTTTTGCAAGAGTGGCAATCTGAGTGCCAGGATTATCGAAACAATCCTGCAGAGCGATTATTTGGGAAGGGTGTATGAATGGTTCATCGCCTTGTACATTGATAACAATATCGTATTTATCTACACCTATTTTAGATAGAGCCTCTCGGCATCGATCTGTGCCGCTACGATGATCGGAGCGAGTCATAATAGCTTTACCACCGAAATCTTCGACTTGTTTTAATATTCGTTCGTCATCTGTAGCTACGTATGTGTCTTGTATGACACTATTGGCTCGTTCATATACGTGTTGAATAATAGGTTTGCCACAGAGCATAGCTAAAGGTTTGCCGGGAAATCGCGTAGAGCCGTAGCGAGCGGGGATTATTATAACAGTATCGGCCATAAAATTATAGCATTTCGAGAATTTCTTCCCAGAGATTATTGTTTTCTTCCGGAGTAGGGTATTGTATAGGATTTCCTAAAGAATCAACGCCAAAATTAAAGTCAATACCATAACCGCAAAAGTCGAAATCTTCGGGAATATCGAATTTCTCGGACTGAGAATAGCCTAATGAGTGATCGGAATAAACCTTTTTCATATAAAGAGCCCATATAGGCAGAGCCATGGCTGCTCCTTGACCATAAGTCATATTATTAAAATGTATGTTTGGGTTTTCGCCGCCAACCCAGCAACCGCTGACCAGCCGAGGAACTACGCCCATAAACCATCCATCGGAGTTGCGTTGTGTTGTTCCGGTCTTGCCTGCAATTTGAGCCGTAAGACCATATTTGCTGCGCAGTCGTCGGCCTGTACCTTGGTCAATAACCGCTTCCATCATGTCAAGCATTCTATATGCGCTCGCACTGCTTATTACTTCGTCAGTATTAGTGCGGAAACGCTCTATGACTTTTCCATTACTATTTTCTATACGTGTAACCATAAGCGGCATGACTCTCATTCCGCTATTGGCGAATGTGGTATAAGCGCTTACCATTTCTTTGACGGATATTTCGCAAGTTCCGAGGCAAAGTGTTAAGTTAGGATTGGGGAAATTATGTTTGATTCCGAAATGGCGAAGCATTTTCACGAAAGCGGAGGGACCGAATTTGTCGATGAGATAGGCAGAAATCCAATTGTTGGATTGTGCTAAGCCCCATTTCAAAGGAACAAGTTCGCCGTATCTGGCGTTACTGCCGTTGCGTGGACTCCAATTTCCGTAGGTGCGTTGAACATTAAGCACAAGATCACACGGAGTCATTCCGTTCTCCATAGCCATAGCATAGAGATACGGCTTGATGGTTGAGCCGACTTGCCGGTGTCCTTGTGAACACATATCGTATTGGAAACTTGTGTAGTCAATACCGCCTACATAAGCTTTGACGTATCCGTTAATGGGATCCATAGACATGAAACCTGCTTGCAGGAAAGCCTTGTGATAAAGGATAGAATCAAGAGGAGTCATGATAGTGTCCACTACACCATGATAAGTGAATACAGTCATTGGCACTTTGGTGCGTAATGCTTTTTCAATCTCTTCGTCGCTGGCTCCATTGGCTTTCATGTTGCGATATAGCTCGCTTTGTTTAACGGCTTGCCTTATCAGATTATTACGTGTTTTGGCACTGGTGTTGGCAGAATAGGGGTAGTTAGCAGTGCCGCGCTGCTCTCTGTAAAATATATGTTGCAGATAGCCACCGAGGTGCTCTCTTACAGCTTGCTCTGCGTAGCGCTGCATACGACTGTTGATTGTAGTGTATATTTTCAACCCGTCAGTATATAAGTTGTATGGCGTTCCGTCGCTTTTGAAGTTTTTATTACACCAGCCATATAGCGGATTGTTGTCCCACTCGTATTGAGCGTCCGTGTATTCAAGGTCAGTGGCAAAATGGTCGCGTTGTGGTCGTGAAGCGGTCATTATATGGCGCAGATATTCGCGGAAATAGGTAGCGATGCCCTTATCGTGTGATACGCGCTGGAAGTCGAGCCCTAATTCCTGCATCTGATAAGCCTCTGATTCGGTATTGGTAATATATCCCTCGTCAGCCATGAGTTGAAGAACGGTGTTGCGGCGTTCTTTTACTCGCTCAGGACTACGGATTGGATTGAAATAGGACGGATTTTTGCACATTCCTACAAGCATAGCTGCCTCTGGTGGAGTAAGCTTCGATGCTTCTTTGTTAAAATATATCTTGGCAGCGCTTTGGATACCCACGGCGTGGTGCAGGAAATCAAAATTGTTGAGATAAAGCGTCATTATCTCATCTTTCGAGTAGTAGCGTTCTATTTTCAAGGCAATAACCCACTCGATAGCCTTCTGCATGACGCGCTCGGTCTTATTTTGAGCTACCGAGGTGTATAGCTGCTTGGCTAATTGCTGAGTAATGGTGCTACCACCACCTGCAGAAGATTGACGCAAGATACCGGTTTTGACAATGGCGCGAAATACTGAACGCAAGTCGACGCCCGAGTGTTCGTAAAAGCGTTTGTCTTCTGTTGCAATCAAGGCATTGAATACGCATGGCGCAATCTCGTCATAAGTAGCGTACATGCGGTTTTCATTATACGACCAGGTACCTATTAATTCGCCGTCGTCAGATATAATTTGCGATGCGTAGCGACTGATAGGATTTTCCAATTCTTCAATAGGTGGCACATAGCCGATCCTGCCCTGCCAGATTGCTAAGAAAAATAGCGATGTGCTGACAATAAATAGGCTGGTAAGCCACCAAAGTATGTGTGTTATAGTTTTTCTCATTTATTCGGCGAGTTTTTTCTGTCTCGCTATGATATAAAATACGCGTATGTAATTTGTGCAAAGGTAGCGTTTTTTTCTCGTTCCGATGCCGTTTTGGCTTTTGTTTGCATAAAATACACTATTTTTGCACAAATTTTTATCAGCGCTATGCTTGTTAAGAAAGATAGCCCTCTTTTGACTTGGTTACTTGAGGCGTTCCCAGATATGAGCCGCAGTCGTGTTAAGCAGTTACTGCGACAAGGTCGTATTCTCGTTAATGGCAAAAGCATCAGGCAACATGATGCTCTATTGCGTGTTGGCGATACCGTGGAGATTGGCGCAGCCTCTGTTGAGGCTAACCGCATTAGTAATCATTACTTGCGTTTAGTTTATGAGGACAATCATCTTGTGGTAATTGACAAGCGCGAGGGCATTCTCTCTATGGCAACTTCACATCATAGCTTTTGTGTTAAGACAGTTCTCGACGAGTATTTCGAGCGTCGCCACTTGCGTTGTAGTGCCCACCTCGTCCATCGTCTCGATCGCGACACTTCAGGGCTTATGATTTTCGCTAAAAGTAGAAATGTCCAGAAGATTTTTGAAGAAGATTGGAAGGGTTTGGTTTATGACCGCCGTTATGTTGCCGTTGCCCTTGGGCAGGTGGAAAAAGACGAGGGTACAATTAGCAACTGGCTCAAAGATAACAAACAATTCTTCACTTTTAGTAGCCCTGTCGATAATGGCGGCAAATTTGCTGTAACTCATTATCGGGTTCTGCAGCGCGGAGCAACGAATACCCTTGTCGAAGCGCGCCTTGACACCGGGCGCAAAAATCAAATCCGCGTGCATCTCTCAGACCTCGGCAATCCTATCTTGGGCGACCGCAAATATGCGCCGGATGATGCTGTGGCGGCATTTTCGCGCCTTTGCCTGCACGCTTATCGCCTATATTTTATTCATCCTGTAACCGGCGAGCATCTGATGTTCGACACGCCGGTACCCAATAAATTCCTTTCGGCTCTTTAATCGCACGATTCTTTGCCGTCCGACTTAGCGGCTCACATTTTTCACGCCCTTCACTCCGCGCAGCTTCTTGATAATGCTGTCAAGCTGGCGCGTGTCGTTAATCATAATGGTCAGCGTGCCTTCAAACAGCCCGTCATGACTGTCAATACTGAAAGAGCGAATATTTACTTTCTCGTCCTTGCTTAAAACAGAGGAGATATTGTTTACCACTCCGAGATTATCCTGCCCCACGATGTGCAACACTATCGGATAAGTCCCCTTAGCCCCCTTACCTGCCCAGCGTGCTTTGATAATGCGGTAGCCGTATCTTTCTCGCAGGGCGGTAGCGTTAGGACAGTTGGTGCGGTGGATACGAATGCCATTGTTGATAGTTATAAAGCCGAATATATTGTCGCCATATACGGGCGAACAGCATTTAGCCAAGGTGTAATCGAGCCCTTTGATGTTATGGTCAACCACAAGCTCTTCGCCGGAGGTCGCTTCCTCGCGCACGCCGTGTTCAAACACAAACTCGTCAGCCTTATGCTGCGGCGCGGTGCTTTCAAATTCGCCGTTCTCGCGTCTAACTACCTGCTGGTAGATCTCGATAATGTCGTTAATGTCTATTTGCTCATCGGCAACCCTGCGAAAGAACTCGTAGGTGTCCTTATACCCCATTTTCTTCATCACCGTGTTGAGGTAGTTGCCGTTCAGCTCTATTTTGCGGTTACGAAACTTGCGCTCCAGTGTCTCTTTGGCTATGCTGCTGGCTTTAGCCTGCAGTTCGTTGAGCGATTGGCGTATCTTGGATTTCGCTCTGCCCGTTACGACGAAGTCCAGCCATGCCGCCTTGGGATTTTGGTTGGCAGAGGTGAGTATGGTAACTTGGTCGCCGCTGTTTAGCCTCTGGCGCATCGAGGCATTCTTGTCGTTCACAATCGCCCCCGTGCAGTGGTCGCCGATATTGGTGTGAATGCTGTACGCAAAGTCGAGCACCGTGGCTCCTGCCACCAGCTTATGCAAATCTCCCTTGGGCGTGAAGACATAAATCTCGTCGCTCTCGAGGTCAGCCTTGAACTGATCCATCATTTGCATATTGTCGCCCACCTCTAAGGCCGCGCGAATGCTCGAAAGCCAGTTCTCGATGCCTCGTTCGCCGTTCTTTACGCCCTTATAGCGCCAGTGAGCCGCCAGACCATGCTCGGCGATGTCGTCCATACGCTCGGTGCGGATTTGTACCTCCACCCATTTCTGTTCAGGCCCCAGCACGGTGATGTGCAGGCTCTCGTAGCCGTTGCTTTTTGGTATCGAGAGCCAGTCGCGCAGGCGCTTGGGATTCGGTTGGTACATATCGGTGATTATACTATACACCTGCCAGCACTGTGCCTTCTCCTTCTGGAGTGGGGAGTCGATGATAATGCGGATAGCAAAGAGGTCATACACTCCTTCAAAGTCGCACTTTTGCTTTTTCATCTTCTGCCAGATAGAATGAATGCTCTTGGTGCGTCCTTTGATGTGAAACTTTAGGTTTTGCTCCGCAAGCAGGCGCTCTATAGGCTCGATAAAGTTCTCAATATAAGTATCTCGCGCTTTTTTGGTCGAGTTTAGCTTTTCTTTGATGTGGTAGTAGGCTTTATGCTCTAGAATCTTGAGCGAAATGTCCTCGAGCTCGCTTTTTATCTTGTAAAGGCCGAGCTTATGAGCCAGCGGAGCGTACAGATACGACGCCTCGGTGGCAGCCAGCTCCATCTGCTCGGGAGTATAGTCGGGCAGATCGTCGGAGAGGGGTTTCTCCTTGTCCTCGGAGCATAGCGTGCTCATCTTACGCATTATGTTGGCGCAACTTGCAATCATAATGAGGATTACACGCATATCCTTGGCGAAGCTGACAAGCAGGTTGCGGAAGTTTTCGGTCTTGATGCTGGCGTTTTTCTGGTACAGCTGCTGTATATTGATGATGCCTTCGAGAATAATGCCCACCTTGCTGTCCTGACGCTTGCCCACGCTGGCGGCTTGCTCGGTGCTGCTGACAAACGGAGCCATCAGACATGCCTTGATGCCCTCCGGGCTCATGCCTATCTCCCTGCTCACTATTATGGCAGTCTCGGCAGCCTCCTGCATTTGTCGCCGCCGGTCGCTCAGCCGCAGGCCGTTCTCTGCCGCAGCGCGGCTAATGGCTTGCTTGAGCTCGCGGTATTCTTTTCCTTCAAAGACAGTGCGTTGCTGTTCGCGCAGCTCTCTGTATAGATGGAGCAGCTTACTGTTCATTATTGTCGATAATATTAAAAATCATAGTCGTGCCGCCAATGTTGATTACGGCCTCATTTTCCAGAAAGATGCGGTCTTGGTCGCGCAGAATGTCGCCCTGGTAGAAAGTGCCTGTCAGGCTCGGCGCATCGCGCAGCACGAATTGCAGCACCCCTTTCTTGCTCCGCTTTACATTCACTATGCAGTGCGTAGTGTCGATGCTGGGGTCGCTCGTCATGATAGGGCGGTTGGCAGCCGTGCCCTTCACATAGCGTCCCACCACATTGTCGCCCATAGTCAGCGGCAGCTCTTGTCGTTCGTGGAATGAGTTTTCCAAAACCACTAATTTGCCAAGCGACACCTCCTGCTGCTCGGCTTTAACGCCGAGCTTCACGCGGAATTGCTTCTGGCACACGGGACAAACAAACACCAACACGCGGTCGGCAGGGTAGTCAGCCTCGTTAAAAGTGAGATAGTGGCCGCAACGGGGGCAGGACAGACGCTTCATATTCTTTCTTCTTTTCTGTTTCGCAGTGTTTCTGTGTCGTTAGGCTACATTGTTGTTGTAGTGAGCCTTGTAGACATGTCTATTTACAATCTTCCGCAATCCAGCATCTGTGGCGAGGGCTGAATTGCGGAGCGGAGTATAGTAAAATCGTGAAATCTTATTTCCGCATCACCCATGCCGACTGAAAGCGCTCGTGTTTTGGGCGCAACTGCTTGACTGCCTCATGAGCAGCCTCGTTGGTAGGGTAGGAAGAATAGATCACACGGGTCATCTTGCCGTTGTCGATTATCTGAGCGTCGGTAAATCCGTCGTTATTCAGCTCGTCGATGAGTGATTGCGCCCCTTTCTTGCTTACTGCACTGGCCAGCACGAGAGTATAAGCCGTTTGCTCATTCTCTTGCTGTACCGCAACAGGCTCTATAGCGTCGCTCTTTGTCTTTTTGGACACAACGGCTGTTGTTTTTGCCTTCTTGGCTTTTGGCATGTTGATTATGGCCGCCTCTTGCACGTTGCTGTCGCTCATTGGATTGATCGATGGTGCTATTGTGAATACGAAGTACAGCAAAGCCGCGGCAATGGTAGTTGTCGTGTAGCGAACAGCCTTCTTACTCACCCTTATAATGTAATGAGTGTTCTCCGCGTTGCGCTCAATGATATGCATCTTTGGCTTCTTGACCTCGTCTTGGTGCGTTTGAGCCACCTCTGCCGGCGCAGATGCTATTACTGCCTTTGCTTTTGAGTCAGACTTTATCTTGATGTCAGTCGCCACTGCCGTTTGCACTAATCCGTAGAACTCTTTGGCGAATATGCCGCACTCTTCGGAGGGCGTAAAGAGCAGAGAGTAGTTTAGCGTGAGCTGAAGCGTACCGATAGTGCCGATTTGTAACTCCATGTTTTTACGCAACTGCTCGCGCAAGGCGGCCACGTCATCGCTCACCAGTGCAAGCGCGCGCGGGTAGTTAATATCGTAGGCCGTCATGTACGATTGCGCCAGCATACCATACTTATCCTCCTTATCCGAGAGCTGCGAGTTGAAACTGACGGAACAATAGGGCGGATAAATCTCCGTGCCGTCCTCTGAGAATGATGCCTCCTCGTAGTGAGTCACGAAACCGCCGATGCCGGGCACGATTACGCAATCGTGGCTGAGCAGCAGGTTCTCGATATGTGATACTATTCGGAGCATTGTCATCTTTTTTACAGCGCGAAATTAGCAGTTTCCCATCAAATACCCAAGCTTTTCAAACGGAAATTTTTGCACAAATTTAGCCGACTTTCTTTAAGTGTTTTGTAGTGAGTAAGATAAGCGTATAAAAAAACTTCTGCCTCCTCTAAGCGGCAGCCTTCTCTGCTCTCTCTTTGCACTATGTGAGACTTGCGGAGCAAAAGCTATATCTCTGTTTATCAGATTGTTGCCCAAGGGCGCTTGTCCCGCCTTGCAGTAACGTCTAAGCCATATGATTACGTTATTAAATCGCTAATAGACAGCATGGAAACACTATTTCGTTTGAGTAATAGTAGCGGTATTTTCTTGCCAATGTAGTGCGCGTTTTTCAGGCTC
The DNA here is from genome assembly GCA_022508585.1 of Prevotellaceae bacterium. GTDB lineage: Bacteria > Bacteroidota > Bacteroidia > Bacteroidales > Bacteroidaceae > UBA6382. The sequence continues at coordinate 8,652 of JAFLUU010000069.1, forward strand.
CATTTTATGCGTTTGTGAAAACTGTAATCACACTTCAAACTGTCCATCTCACACCATATAATAATATGCTCACCCGACTATATTCCGTTCTCGTATTTGTATAGGCCGTCCGCGTGTTCATAAATGTAGTTGAAGTTTTCAGAAAAGACCTCCGGGCTTGTACTAATGTCGTGCGCGCCCGATTTTTGAGCCTCGAAATCCGTAGAAATGTCGTGAAAGTTGAAAAAATCGTATAAGAATTTTCAAAAATTCTTATATAAATTTCCGGGAATTCTTATAAGGTTTTTTAGAAATTCTTATAGGAATTTTTAAAGTTTCACGATGAAAAAACAAACGCCGAGGCTAAAAAATCAGACGCCGAGGCCTATAGTGAAAACTTCGAGGGGGATTGCCGCGAAAAGAAGGACGTTAGTTACATTCTTGCCAATTATGCAGTCTTTCTGCAGCACCTATTGTTTATATAATAAGGCTGCCGGCCTCGCTGTTGTTGCGCCAAATTGCTAACTTTGCCGAAAATTCTGACTATGAAACCACTGAGTAATCGCACGGCGACATTTACCGACTCCGTCATCAGGCGCATGACGCGAATTTCTAACGAGTATGGGGCAATCAATCTCTCGCAGGGATTTCCGGACTTCGACCCACCGCGTCCTCTTACCGACCGGCTGGCCGAGGTGGCGCACGAAGGGCCTCATCAGTATGCCATAACGTGGGGTGCCAAGAACTTTCGCGATGCGTTGGCTGCCAAACAGAGTCGCCTCACGGGGCTCCCTATTGACCCTGAGCGCAATGTCGTAGTTACTTGCGGTAGCACAGAGGCCATGATGGCTGCTATGATGACGGTTGTCAATCCTGGCGACAAGGTGGTTATCTTTTCGCCTTTCTATGAGAACTATTCCGCCGACACTATCCTCTCCGGTGCTGAGCCAGTGTTCATCCCGCTTGTTCCGCCGACCTTTACGTTCGATGCAGATAAGTTGGAGGATGCTTTTCGCGCTGGTGCTAAAGCTTTGGTGCTCTGTAATCCCTCTAACCCCTGCGGTAAGGTGTTTACGCGTGCCGAATTAGAGCAGATTGCCGATATTGTGCGCCGTTACGACGGTTATGTAATCACTGATGAGGTCTATGAACACATTGTCTACGCTCCTCATCACCACATTTATATCTCTACGCTCCCCAGTATGTGGGAACGCACCGTTTCGTGCAGTTCGCTGTCCAAGACTTACTCTATTACCGGCTGGCGGCTGGGTTATGTCATCGCCCCCGAGGCGATTATCGAGCGCGTCAAGAAGGTTCACGACTTCCTTACCGTCGGTGCTGCTGCTCCGCTAATGGAAGCGGCTACTGTAGGCCTCCGTTTTGGCGATGATTATTACAATGAGTTGCGCGACCACTATACTCACATGCGTGCCCTCTTTTGCAATGGTCTGCGCGACCTCGGTCTGGACTTTACCGAGCCTCAAGGAGCTTATTATGTCTTGCTTGATATGAGTCGCTACGGCGTTACCGACGATCTTCATTTCTGCGAATGGCTTGCTCGTGAGGTTGGAGTAGGGGCTGTGCCGTGCAGTTGCTTTTTCCGCGAAGATGTGCGTAATCTCGTCCGGCTTCATTTCGCTAAGCGCGACGAAACTCTCATTGCTGCCCTTGATCGTCTCTCCGGCATCGACAAAAAAGCTCGCACCTACCGCAAATAACTTTGTTATTAGGATAAATTATTATTTCAGGAGATACTTTGCTATAACACAGTCTTTAATCCTTGTTTTCTCGAGCGTAAATTTACATGCTTTGAGCAGAAATAAATTTATCTCCTGCACAAATGAACTGATCTCCTGCGGAAATCAAACAAAACACTATGCGAATTAAATTTTGGCGCCTTGGGGCTATGAGACCAGAGGCGCGAAACTACATGTCCAGAAGCGCTAAGGTTCACACCTACAGACGCGAAAATTTAATTTCAAGGTGCATAGGTTTGTTACACATGCGCGAAGATTTCACCTGCAGGCCGTTTCTTTTTATTTGCACGATATTCTTCTCTTTTTTACACACGATTTCTATCTTTTTACATCCTTTATCTTTCTGTTCGCTGATTTCTGGCATTTTCTACTTACTCAGACGAAAATTTCTCTGTGCTGTCTGAAAATGCAGAGTCCTTTTTATAGTTTTTGTATGCAAATAAAATCCCGCCGATGCACATACGGTAGTGCACCGGCGGATTGAGTTTTTATACTTGTAGTCTGATTATTCCCAGAAATTATTGTCAGTTTCTTTTGAGAATACTTGATCTTCACTCTCTATAGTTATGCCATCTTCAAAATATCCTTTGATAGATGCCGCCATAACTTGCATAGTTGTCATCTTCACAGTATTGATGACAGGTGTAAGATATGTCTTTTTCATATTGTTTCAGTTGTTTTATTGATTAGTAAAGAACTTTCTTACCATTGACGATGTAAAGCTG
>JAFLUU010000007.1 GCA_022508585.1 Prevotellaceae bacterium
CTTGGCGCTAAATAGAGCAGCCGCCGGCACATCGAGTGCCGGCGGCTGTGTGCGTGATAATGAACAAAAGGGGGCTAAATAGCAAAATAATGGGGTGTTTTAGATGATAGGTAGTGTATAAATGCTAAATTTGCCCACATATATAAATAATGTATAGGAAAAGAAAAAATTGTTTAGAGGATAAAATATGAAAAAGTTGTTTTGTCGATTGCCTAATAGGGCTATCGGGCTGGCGGTGGCAGCGTTGACGCTGCTGATGAGCCCTGTTTCGGCCGTGGCTGACGAGAAATGGAATCCTGTTGCCAACCCTGAGGCTGTGGTGCAGGTGGGTTGTATGCGCTTCACGGTGCTTACGCCGCAGTTGATACGCATTCAGTACAGCAGCAGCCGCTTGTTTGAGGACCGCGCCACTTTTGCTATCGTTAACCGCAACTTGCCGGTGCCGAAGTTCACCACTCGCGAACAGGACGGCTATCTTTACCTGACGACTGAAGCATTAGAGCTGCGCTATCGTGTGGGTGCCGTGCCGTCGACAACGGCAATGAACGGCGAAACGCTGCGCATCAAGATGAAGGTGGCGGGACGCGATGTGGTGTGGTACCCGGGCAAGGACGACGCGCTCAACCTTAAAGGGACGCAGCGCACTTTGGACGGCGCCCTGGGCGACAGTCATCGCGGCAGGTTAGAGAATGGTATCCTCTCGCGCGAGGGTTGGGCTATTGTGGACGAGAGTCCGCTCGCCAAGCGCGGCGACGGCTCCACTTCGTTTGCCTTTGACGGGGAGGTAGACGGCATTCCCTGGGTGGCGGAGCCTGTGGACAAGACGGCTTACGACTGGTATTTCTTCGGCTACGGCCATGAGTATAAGAAGGCGCTGGGCGATTTCATCAAGGTGGCCGGTCGTATCCCGATGCCGCCGCTTTACATCATGGGCTACTGGTATAGCAAATATCAGAAGTACACTCAGCAGGATTTTGTGGACTTGGTGAACGAGATACAGGGCAATGACATTCCGATGGATGTGATGATTTTCGACATGGACTGGCATCGCTCCGACAAGTGGACCGGCTGGAGCTGGGACTACGACAAAATACCCGACCCCAAGGGGCTGATACGCTGGATGCACGACAGAAATCAGAAGGTGGCGCTCAATCTGCACCCTGCCGACGGCGTTGCCGAATGGGAGGACAACTATGCCAAGGTGCGCGACGACATGGGGCTCAGCGGCACGGAGCGTGTGCCTTGGATGCTGGAGAATCCGGATTTCTACAGAACGATGTTTAAGAACATTATCCGCTTGCGAGAGAGCGAGGGCGTGGATTTCTGGTGGCTCGACTGGCAACAGAACCTGACGAACCCGAGAATGGAGGGATTGGGCGAGACTTTCTGGTGCAATCATGTGTTTTATAACGACATGAAGCAGAATCGCCCCGAGCTGCGCCCTGTTATCTACCACCGCTGGGGCGGATTGGGCAATCATCGCTATCCTATCGGTTTCTCGGGTGATACTCACCCTACTTTCTCGACGCTGGCTTATGAGACTTACTTCACTGCTACTGCCGCTAATGTGGGCTTTGGCTACTGGGGACACGACCTTGGCGGACATAACTACTCGTATACGGAGAACAATAACCCTGAATTGTATCTGCGCTGGATGCAATTCGGAGTGTTTACGCCTATTTTCCGCACTCACGCCAGCAATCACAAGGATATTGAGCGCCGTATATGGAAGTATCCCAACTTCGAGCAACTGCGCGAGACGGTTTATCTGCGCTATGAGCTGATGCCGTATATCTACAACGCGGCTCGCGAGGCTTACGACACGGGTGTGTCTATCTGTCGCCCGCTTTACTACGAGTGGCCGGAGCAGAGCGAGGCTTACACCTATGAAGACGAATATTATTTCGGCAACGACATCATTGTGGCGCCTATTGTAGAGCCGGCCGATGACAATGGTCTCGCCCAGCGCACGGTATGGCTGCCCGAGGGGCGCTGGTATGATGTTTGCCGCAACCGTATAGTCGAGGGCGACACCGAACAGACGGACAGCTATGGGTTGACGGAAATTCCGTACTTCATCAAGGCCGGCAGCATCATAGTAACTAATCCGCCGATGAAGGATCTGAAGCATACGCCCGAGCAATTGGTGATTAAGGTGGTGCCCGGTGCCGACGGCACGACTCTGCACTATGAGGACGACGGCACTACCGACGCCTACAAGGAGGGTCAGTACTCTAAGACGCGCATATCGCAGGTGCGCAAGGGCGATAAGGTCTCTGTTGCTATCGAACCGCGGCAGGGAGAGTACGAAGGAATGCAGGAGGCACGCTCTTACAAGGTGGTTTTCCTCGCTGCGGAACGCCCCGCAGGCGTAAAGCTCAACGGCCGCAAGGCTGCGGGCTATGTTTACGACGAAAAGGCGAAGACACTGACGGTGGATGTGCCCGAGACATCGTGCAACGCTGCCGTAAAGATTGAGGTTAGGTAAGACAACGGACTGAATAAAAATAGGACTGAAGATGAAACAGATTATAATGACGGTGTTGGCTCTCATGACGACTGTAGTCATGACGGCTCAGACGGAACTTTGGATAGCTGGCTCTGCCGTGCCCGGCGGCGCGCAGAGATTAGACGCGTTTCCATCGGGACAATTTAAGTTTGCCGGCACTCTCAATGCCGGAGAGCTGAAGATTATGACTACCGAGAAGGCTACTTCTGCCACCCGATACCTCGCTCCGCAAGCCGAAGATGCCTGTGTGGTAAACAAAGGGCTGGCTTTCGAACAGACAGACGACGCTGCGGCAGTGGGCTGGCGTGTTCCGTTTGCCGGAGATAGGTATAAATTGGTCATAGATACCAAGACGGCAATTCTGCACGGCGAAATCTTTGCGCCGTGGCGCGAATTGTTTCTGACCGGAGGCGCATGTGAGGCCGGTTGGAAGGCATTTATGCTGCTGCCCTTTACGCAGGATAAGGCAAATCCCGATGTCTTCACTTGGACCGGCGAGTTGCGTGAGGGAAAGGATGTGGTGGAACCGCGCCGCATCAAGATAACGGGACAGAACTACTGGGGTCCCAAGAGCTTGCACCCCTATACGCAAGACGAGGCGGCGCTGGGCTCCGCATTTATGCGCCATGAAGGCGACGACACCAAGTGGGAGATTGGCGCCGACGGCATATACAGGCTGACCGTGAATGTGTTTAAGGATACATTCAAGGCTGAATATCTCGGCAGCGGGATACAGCCCTGAGAGATGCCGGATACGGCAGGTTTAGGCAGCATAAGGCGCGGAAAAAGCGGGGAAAACTTGTTTTTTCTCGCGTCTTTTGTTAATTTCGCCGCCAATAATAAATAAGGTATATATAAGAATACTCTTTTTGACGATAAAAATATGGACGAATTGTTTAGTAAATTGCCCTACAAGGTGGCTGACCTCGCGTTGGCCGACTTTGGCAGGGAGGAGATAAGGATTGCGGAACATGAGATGCCGGGTCTGATGGCGCTGCGCGCCAAATATGGCGTCGAGAAGCCGCTGCGTGGCGCTCGCATCATGGGTTCGCTCCACATGACCATTCAAACGGCTATGCTCATCGAGACTCTTAAGGCGCTCGGCGCGGAAGTGAGATGGTGTTCCTGCAATATATACTCGACGCAGGATCATGCTGCCGCCGCTATCGCCCAAGGAGGCACGCCGGTGTTCGCATGGAAGGGCGAGAGCCTCGAAGAGTACTGGTGGTGCACGCTTCAGGCAATGAACTTCGACGGTCAGTATCCTAACATGATTGTCGATGACGGCGGCGACGCTACTCTGATGATTCACCTCGGCGTTAAGGCGGAGGAAGACCCTTCTGTGCTCGACATTCCCTCGGAAAGCGAGGACGAACGCGAGCTTAAGGCTCTGCTCAAGCGCGTACTGAAGGAGCAGCCCCGCCGTTGGCACGAGACGGCGGCCTCTGTGCGCGGCGTGAGCGAGGAAACGACCACCGGCGTGCATCGTCTGTATCAGATGCAGGCTAAAGGAGAACTGCTGTTCCCTGCTTTCAATGTCAACGACTCGGTTACCAAAAGTAAGTTCGACAATCTGTATGGCTGCCGCGAGAGTCTTGTAGACGGCATCAAGCGCGCCACCGATGTGATGGTGGCAGGCAAGGTGGCGGTGGTGGCAGGATACGGCGATGTGGGCAAAGGGTGCGCCCAGAGCCTTAAAAATTACGGCGCGCGCGTCTTGGTTACCGAAATCGACCCCATTTGCGCCCTGCAGGCGGCGATGGAGGGATTTGAGGTCGTTACGATGGACGAGGCTGCGCCGCGAGGTAACATCTTCGTTACGACTACGGGCAATATTGATGTGATTACCGTGGAGCACATGCAGCAAATGCCCGACGAGGCGATTGTTTGTAACATCGGCCACTTCGATTCTGAAATACAGGTGGAGAAACTGAAGCAGGTGGAGGGCATCAAGCGCACCAACATCAAGCCGCAAGTCGACAGCTACCGCTTTCCCGACGGGCATCACATCACTCTGCTTGCCGACGGGCGCTTAGTGAACCTCGGCTGCGCTACCGGACACCCGAGCTTCGTGATGAGCAACTCTTTTACCAACCAAACGCTGGCGCAGATAGAGCTTTTCAACAACCATTACGAGGTTGGAGTCTATACGCTGCCCAAACGCCTTGACGAGGAGGTGGCTCGCCTTCACTTGGAGCGCATTGGAGCACATCTGAGCACGCTTACGCCTGCGCAGGCGGCCTATATCGGCGTGCCGGTGGAAGGACCATTCAAAACTGACAATTATCGCTATTGATAGATGCCGATAAGTTTCATTCGGCTCACTATTATAAAGAAAAATATTATGCAATCCAAATTTCTGAAGATTTTGCCCGACGCTGCGGCGGTGTTGCTATTCGTTGTCATCGGTTTTATTTACTTTTTCTCGCCTGTTAGCGAGGGATTGGTGCTTGCCGGCTCCGACCACACGGGCGCAATCGGCAGCGCCGTGGAGCTTACGCAATATCATGAGCGTACTGGCGAGGAAACGCGCTGGACTAACGCGCTGTTCAGCGGTATGCCCACTTATCAGATGGCTCCTTCTTACAAATCACGCACGATTCTCGACGGGTTGCGCAGCGTTTACGAGCTGGGGCTGCCCACAGTGGTGATGTATGTGTTTATTTTGCTCATCGGATTCTACATTTTGATGCGCGCATTTGGGTTTAAGCCCATGGTGGGCGTGTTTGGAGCCATCGCGTGGGCGTTTTCATCGTACTTTTTCATAATTATCGGCGCGGGGCACATCTGGAAGCTGCTCACGCTGGCCTTTATCCCCCCCACTATCGCGGGAATGGTGCTCTGCTACAAGGGAAAGTACCTCTGGGGCGGCGCAGTGCTGGCGTTGTTCCTCGCTTTTCAGATTCTGAGCAATCATTTGCAGATGACTTATTACTTTTTGCCTGTGATGGCGCTGATTTGGGTCGCCTATTTAGTGAGCGCAATCAGGGAGAAGTGGGTTTCGCGCTTCTGCAAGGCTACTATCACCATGGCGCTGGCAGCAATAGTCGCCGTGGCGGCTAATTTGCCCAATCTCTACCACACTTATCAGTACAGCAAGGAGACTATGCGCGGTCGCAGCGAGCTGGCAGCCGAGGGGAGCGCAGCAAAATCCGGTCTTACGGCGGAATATATCACTCAGTGGTCGTATGGTATCGATGAAACGCTCACTTTGCTCGTTCCCAACGCCAAAGGAGGCGCCTCCGTGCCACTTTCGCAAAGCGAGATTGCACTTAAGAATGGCAACTTTACACAATACTACAACGGCATTAGCATGTACTGGGGCGACCAGCCCGGAACATCGGGGCCGGTGTATGTAGGAGCCATCATCTGCCTGCTATTCGTGCTGGGGCTTTTTGTAGTGAAGAGCCCGCTGAAGTGGGCGCTGCTGGCGGCAACGGTTTTGTCGGTCTTGCTGTCTTGGGGACACAACTTCATGGGCTTTACGCAGTGGTTTATCGACAATGTGCCGCTCTACAACAAGTTTCGCACGGTCTCGTCGATTCTTGTCATCGCGGAGTTCACCATACCGCTCTTGGCGATTATGGGATTGGTGTGCGTGCTGCGCGATCCGCAGTCGACGCTGGGGAAAAAGTCGTGGAAACTGTGGGTTTCCTTCGCCATTGTGGGCGGAATGTCGTTGCTGTACGCCCTTTTCCCCTCGCTGAACAATCCTTACTACTCCGCCGCCGAGTTTAGCCAGCTGTCGCAGTATCCGGAAATCTTCAACGACATCATTTCCTCGCGCAAGGCGATTTTTGTTGCCGACGCGTGGCGTAGTTTCTTCTATGTGCTGGCGGGCGCGGCTCTCGTTTGGCTTATTTCTAAGCGCAAGCTGAAAGCCATTGTCGGCGTGGCGGCACTGACGGTGCTTTGTCTGGTGGATATGTACGCCGTCAACAAGCGTTACCTCAACGACGATATGTTTGTGCCGCAGCAGGACATCAACAATGCCTTCGTCAAGACAGCGGCGGACGAGCAGATTTTGCAAGACCCCGATCTCGACTACCGCGTTCTCAACCTCACCACCAATACCTTCAACGAGAACGAAACATCCTACTTCCACAAGAGCATCGGAGGCTACAGCGCCGTTAAGTTAGGTCGCTATCAAGACCTTATCGACAACCACATCGGCAGAGAAATGGGCAATGTGATAAAGGCAATCAACGAAAGCCGCGGAAACCTCGTCGAAGTCAATGGCGATAGCCTCTTCCCCGTGCTTAATATGCTCAACGACAAATATTTTATCGTCGGCATAGGCAACGATACTCCGAACTTTGCACTCAAAAACCCGTTCGCCATGGGCAATGCGTGGTTCGTAGACGAGATAAACTATGTCTCCACGCCCAATCAGGAGATTGCAGCCCTCTCAACCACGCCCTTGCGCCGCGCAGCCGTGGCAGACCTTTCCTTTAAGCCCACGCTTGGCGACACGGAAGGCACGGCGCGGCACGACAGCACGAGCACGGTGCGCCTAACCAAGTACGAGCCCAACGCACTAACCTACGAGTTAGACAGCAAGCAGGGCGGCATCGTAGTCTTCTCCGAGATTTATTACCCGGGGTGGACGGCAACCATTGATGGCGCCCCCTTAGAGCTTGGCAGAGTCAACTATGTGCTCCGCGCCGCACGCGTGCCGGCCGGAAAGCACATCGTGGAAATGGAATACAAACCCTCCTCCATCGCAATCACCGAAACCATAGCCTATATAGCCGTCGGCCTGCTCATATTAGTGTTCGTCGCAGCTCTGGCAACCACAATCATCAAGCAAAAGAAATCCAAAAAAGATGAATAAGCCCAGCATACCCAAGGGAACGCGCGACTTCTCGCCCGTAGAGATGGCGAAGCGCAACTATATCTTCAACACAATCCGTCAAGTGTACGCCCTCTATGGCTTTCGCCAGATAGAGACCCCCGCAATGGAGAACCTCTCCACCCTAATGGGCAAGTACGGTGAAGAAGGCGACAAGCTGCTGTTCAAAATCCTCAACTCCGGCGACTTCATGCGCTCCGTGTCGGAACAAGACCTCGCGGGCGGAGGCACAAACCGCCTCGCCGCCCAGCTATGCGAGAAGGGGCTGCGCTACGACCTCACCGTGCCGTTCGCCCGCTATGTCGTGCAGCATCGCGATGAGCTCCAGATGCCCTTCAAGCGCTACCAGATACAACCCGTGTGGCGCGCCGACAGACCGCAGAAGGGTCGTTACCGAGAATTTTACCAGTGCGACGCAGATATAGTGGGCAGCGACTCGCTGTTGAACGAGGTGGAGTTGATGCAAATCGTCGACACGGTGTTCAGCCACTTCGGTATCCGCGTGAGTATCCGCATCAACAACCGAAAGATACTTACCGGCATGGCTAACCACATCGGCGAGCCGGACAAAATCGTGGAAATCACCACCGCCATCGACAAACTCGACAAGATTGGCATCGACAATGTGAAGGCAGAGCTCGCCCAAGCAGGCATCAGCGCCGAGGGCATAGCCAAGCTGCAGCCCCTGTTTGAGATTAGCGGCAACAACGACAGCCAGCTCGACGCTATCGCCCGTATGCTCGCCAACGACGAGACAGGCAGCAAGGGCGTGGAGGAAGTTCGCTTCGTGCTCGACGCTTTGAAGCCCCTCGGGCTGAAAAACGAAGTCGCCCTCGACTTAACCCTCGCCCGCGGCCTCAATTATTACACCGGCTGCATCTTTGAAGTCAAGGCGCTCGATGTGCAAATCGGCTCCATCACCGGCGGAGGCCGCTACGACAATCTGACAGGCATTTTCGGCCTTCCGGGTCTCAGCGGCGTGGGCATTTCGTTCGGCGCCGACCGCATCTACGATGTCTTAAATCAGCTGAACCTCTATCCGCAGGATGCGATGCAAGGCGCGCAGGTGCTCTTCATCAACTTCGGCGCAGCGGAGGCCGCCCATTGCCTGCGTCTTGCCACGCAGCTGAGGCAGGCCGGCATTCGCACCGAGCTATATCCCGACAGCGCCAAGATGAAGAAGCAGATGAGCTACGCCAACACCCTCGGCGTACCTTTCGTTGCCCTCGTGGGCGAGAGCGAGATGCAGGCCGACCTCGTAACGCTCAAGAATATGGTCAGCGGCGAGCAGCAACAGCTCGACATAGAGGGCGTAATCCGAGCAATAAACGGATAGCCCTGCAGCTAACACCCATAGACAATTTCATATAGCCGTGCGGTTTGTTGGAAACAGACAACCGCACGGCTCTTTTTGTCGCACCACTTTCATACATACCCCACCGCGCCCGCAGCCCTGAGGGCTGATTTATGCTGCTCCGCAGCCGTAACGGCTGATTTATATCGACAAGCGGTTCTGCGGACTTGTCTCGCCTCTGCGATAGCCCCGCCTTTTGCCAACTTACCCCCATCGCACCCGATTTTAGAGCCTTCGCGCGCGATTTTTGAGTCTGTGCGTTTGTTTTTTGCTCGTTGATTTTCAAAAAATCTTATAAGAATTTTTGAAAATTCTTATATAAATTCCCGAGAATTCTTATAAGGTTTTTTAGAAATTCTTATATGAATTTTTTAAGTTTCACGACATTTCTACGCGCGCCGAGGCTCAAAAATCTCGCGCAGAGGGCTTTTTTATGAATTTCAACGAGGTTAGGTAAAACTTGGTGGGGATTAGGGGGCAGTTTCGACGACATCTTGGTATGTACAAACGATATTCGCAGGATTTTTGGCGCGATTTTTTGTCAAAATCAAACTATTCACTACTTTTGCAGCGTCTTGGGGGAGAAATCCCAAGACCGAAGAAGCGTTCCGCGCTTTATCCTTAACTACGAAATCGCCAATTTCTAATCAGAAGGATGAAGAATACGGCTCGCCGATTCTGTATGTGCAATCGTATGCATACGGCAATCCTACGCCGTTGCCATGGGCATATACGGCGTAGGTGAAAGTACGATTATTCATTTCTGATAAGGTGTTTGGCGATACCAGTAGTTAGATGAGTAAGGACAATTCCCTGCGTCTTTTTCGTCTAACAGAATTATAATGTCTGGTTGAGGGAGTACGGACAACAGATTCTATTTCTATATGGAGAAAAGTAACAAAGACATTGCGTGTGCTATTAGTGTTTTCATAAACAAGCATTATGCAAAATCCAGCCAAGTGGAATGGCCTGACTGGGAGTTTAGAATTAAGGCTGCAGGAAATCCAGAGATTGATGAGGCCTCTTTGAAAGAGTACGGAGCAGACCTATGGACTTTCCGTGGAACAGTAGAGATTGTTGCAACAGATACAACTTCACAAGTTAAGGCTAAAAGAAGATGTGGAATTATTGGCTCTGCCGTAATAAACTTTAAAGGTTCAAAAGAACTATTACCGGAAGTTAAACATGTAATAATAACAAAGATACAACTATGAGAAACAAGATTAAGAAAGCGCTACTTGCAGTCGTTTGTATGCTTAGCTGTACCAGTGTTTTCGCCTACGACTTCAAGGTGGGTGGGATTTATTATAGCATTGTATCCCTTCCGGACCTCACTTGTGAAGTGTCAAGCGGCGACAATGAATATGAAGGAAAGGTTACTATTCCTGCTACTGTAACTTATAATAACCGAACACTTACAGTAACCTCGATTGCCGAGTCTGCGTTCGCTTATTGCCGTGGCTTGACCTCGATAAGCATTCCTAATAGCGTAACCTCGATAAGTAGGCATGCGTTCGATGGCTGCAGTGGTCTGACCTCGGTAAGCATTCCCAATAGTGTAACATACATTGGTAGCTCTGCGTTCTATTATTGCAGTGGTCTGACCTCGGTAAGCATTGGCAACAGCGTAAAATCGATTGCCGAGTCTGCGTTCGCTCATTGCAGTGGTCTGACCTCGGTAAGCATTCCCAATAGTGTAACATACATTGGTAGCTCTGCGTTCTATTATTGCAGTGGTCTGACCTCGGTAAGCATTGGCAACAGCGTAAAATCGATTGCCGAGTCTGCGTTCGCTCATTGCAGTGGTCTGACCTCGGTAAGCATTCCTAATAGCGTAACCTCGATAAGTAGGCATGCGTTCTATGGTTGCAGTGGTCTGACCTCGGTAAACATTCCCAACAGCGTAGAATCGATTAACAACTATGCGTTCTATGGTTGCAGTGGTCTGACCTCGGTAAACATTCCCAACAGCGTAGAATGGATTGACGACTATGCGTTCCAGTCGTGCTCAAGCTTAAAACGCGTCATCTTTGAAGACGGAGCGTCCAGTTTAGGTATGTCTGATGTAAGCACAAATAGCGGCTACTATAGTTATATATTCAGCTACTCCATAGAATATCTGTATATAGGAAGAAACCTTATTAATAGAAATAGATGGAATTCGAGTTCTTCTCCTTTCTATGACCTTAGCTCCTTAAAAGAAGTTATAATCGGTGACTCTGTTACAACGCTAAACAAATATCTGTTCTATAAATGCAAAAACCTTGCAAAGGTCGTAACAGGAAATTCTGTTACAAGCATACCACAAACTGCATTTAGTGACTGTAAAAGCATTACGAGTTTCACGCTTGGGAAATCTGTTTCAAGCGTAGAAAGTCAGGCATTTCGCGATTTCAGTCTTACAGAACTATATTCTCTCAATCCAACTCCGCCAAGCGTTAGCTCTGGTAATTTTTCCAACAAAGATTATTTAGACTTAAATGTCTATGTTCCCCAAGAAGCATTGGAGGCTTATCAGAAAGCAGATGTTTGGAAAAACTTCTGGAATTTGCAAGCCCTTGAGCCAACTGCTATCAGTGCGACCGAGGCGAACTATGGCGTTGGCATTGACACTAATGCCGTGGCTTACGACCTCAATGGCCGCAGAGTTAAGGGTTGGCAGAGCACTCCGGGCATTTATATCATCAACGGCAAGAAGGTTATGGTGAAGTAGTGCGCCGTTTATTACTTGTTTGCACTACATACAAAGCAGCCGCCGGCACATCACGTGCGGGCGGCTGTTCAATAAACTTATAAATGAAAAGATTTACTAATGTCGTTGACGACGAACGGAGAAGCGCGGCTGCGAAGAGGTGGAGGCTTTAGGAGCTCCGGTGGTGCGCTCACGCTTAAGCTGGGCGCGGCTGGAGGTTGACTCGGAGACTTTGGCCTCTTGCGCTTTCTTGGCAGGCTGAGCGGCAGGCTGCTGCACTACTGTCTCTGTTTGCACCGTGTCTTTCTTCTGCTTGGTGGTGTCTTTACCCCACACGTGGTCTTGCAGCGTCTGTATCTCCTGCTCTATGCGTGTCTGCTCGACCTTGAGGGCTGAGTCTGTCTCACAGTAATTTTGCAGCACACGGCCTTGCAGATTGACGGTCTTGTATATCTTGCCGTCGTATTGGTTGGTGATGAAATAGTCGTCGGCAGAAATCTGGGCTGCGTTGTTATAGTTAGAGCTCATGAGCACTATTTTTGTGAGATAGGGGCTGATCTCTGCATAGTCGAGCCAGAAGAGGGGCGTGGGTGCGTCTTCTTCGCCAAACTCGTCGATACTGCGGCGCACGGGGCAGATAGCTGTTACCTGCGTGCGGAACTGCGATGTGTTCTGATCATAGTATGTAGACTCCTTGATGTAGTAGCTCTTGACTTGGGCGGAGGGAATGTCGCTGTTGTCAACACGAATGCGGCCTTCGTCGTTAGTCTCGTAGGGTATCTCGAAGCGTTCGAGCATTTCGACCGGTTTCATTGCGTTTTTGGGGTCGAGGTTCTCGTTGCCGTCGATAGTATATTCGTAAGCCTTTACTTGTTTGCGCATCACGAGCTTAAAGAGGTAGGTGAAGAGGTTCATCTTGTCGCCTGTGGGCTCCTCCGGATAGTATAGCACAGCATTGCGATCCTGTGTGAGGTCGAGCACCTTGTAGACGTCGCGCCTCCAGGCCACTTCTTCGGGCATCGGGCCGAGGGTGGGGAATTCCAATGCTGCGCGAGTGCTGGTCATGGCTGCGTCGGCGGCATTGGTGCCGGCAGTGGTGGTCTTGCCCGCAGCGGTGTCGCCACTCTTGGCTTGCTGGCGCAGTCGCGCCGGCGGCTGGGCTACAGTGGCTACGGCCACCAGCATTATCGAAAGGATAAGGATTGTTCGTTTCATATCTTTATCGGCTATTTGACTGATTGTGTATATGATGCTTGAATGTTTCAGATAGTAGCGTACAGACAAATTATGTTATCTCACTATTACCTCAAGTGCTTGCGGCAGGTCGCGCTGTATTCCGTCGGGGCCTACGGCTTTCACATGAGTGATGTAAAACCTCTTGCCGGCATTGAGCTTGCGGAACATCTCTTTCTGCCTGTCGGAGAAGTGGGCGCCGTTAGATTTCTCGGGAATGGCGTTGCCCATGTTGTCGTAGAAGACTGTCTCGAAGCCGAGCACGCTGAACGAGATGTTGAGCAGGCCGTCGTCGATAGCTGCGCCGATGCCGTCCGTCTGCAGCAGGGTGGCCTTGGCGAGAGTGCGGCCTCCGAGGAAGTGGTTCACGTTGCCGTCTTTGTCTTTATAGGGTATGAAGGCGGTGGGATCGGGTAGTTTGCGTACTTTGAAGGCAAACGATCCCATTGTCTGGGTGGTGCCGTTGACAACGCCGCTGACGCTGAACGTTACGTCCTGCCCCACTGCTGCCGGCTTGGCTATATAGTGGCCGTTGCCGCCATTGGGAGTGAGCGTGCCGCCTGTCATTGTAAGGCTGATTTTGTCCGGCGAGATGCCGCTGGCACTCACGCTGACGGGGTTGTCGTAACCTGCGTAGAGCACGTTCATCATGTCCGCCGCCACGGTTGCTCCTGACGGAGGGGCGATGACATTGTACTTTTGCGTGAACTCGCGACGAATTATGTCGCCGGCTGCGTTGGGCATTGTGATGTATCCGCTAAACGAGTACTCGCCTGGGCCGCCTACGCGGAAGTTATAGCTCCCATCGGGGCTGATTTTGTGGCCGTTGATGTATATTTCGGGGCGCTGCGTAGTATCGATGGCTGCCATGAAGATGCGACTGCGAAATTCATCGCCGGGGAAGAGTGTGGTAGCTTCGGGCAAACAGTAGGCGTTAAGCTCATTGACGCGGATGTCCTTGATGTCTATGTTGGAGAGTAGCTCATGCAGCACCTCTCTCTCGGCTTGCCTAACATCTGTCTGTAGCTTCGTCAGCATGGTGGTGGCAGCAATGGCGGGAATGGCCTCAAACATATATTCCTGCCAGTTTTTGCCTGTATTGCTCTCGGATTTCGGCACATCGGTAGCGAGATTAGCTGAGACGATAGCGGCTTTGCGCTTGTCGGGAAGGAGATTAACGATGAAACTGCGGTAATCGTTGATCATATCATAGAGCGCCTGCCCCTTGCCGCGCCCGGGGGCTAACATTACCTGCCCCGAAGCCTCAAGATCTTCCTTGTTTACCAAACTGTCGGGGCGACCATTTGAGCCGTCGGCCTCAAGAGCGATAGCCAACTTGAGCTCCGATGCGAAATTATAGAGCTGATCACTCCTGCGGCGCACGATCTGCGCCTTGTCATACCACGTCTTAACCTTGGCAGGGTTCTTCTGCATCTGCTCGGCGAAACTTTCGTAAATAGACTTAATCTCGTCTTCCGCATTGTCAGAAGTGCGCTTCAGGCTGTCGCCGACTAACTGGAGACCCTTGAGCACATCGCTCGATACATTGAGCGCAAGCATCGCCATCAACACCACATACATGAGGTTGATCATCTTCTGGCGCGGTGAAATTGGTCTTTTCTTTATTGCCATTGGTGCGGATTGTCGTGTAATTGCGAACTGATAGTTCCTACTTGGCTATTGTGTTATTCTACTCGTCTATCGTTGTGGCGGCGTTCTTCATATTTACCGTGAGCGCCTTAATCATGCGTGCGTACACGCCATTAAGCTCCTCTATCTGGGCTGCCATACGGCGAGTCTGCTCATTTATAGAATCGATAGTACCAATTTGCTGGCTGACACTCTTAAGTTGCAGCTCATAGACGGTATTGATACCGGTAAGGGTGCGATTGAGATTGGTCATCTCCTCACTGTCGGTAGTAAGGCGGGCAGATTGCTTCTCCACGCGGTCAAGAGTTTCGGTAAGCTGCTGAAGTTTATCCACATATTGGCGCGAAGCCTCTTCCATCTCTGGGGTAAGCGACGCTTGGGCGTGCTGAAGTATCTCTTCATTGGCGAGACGAATAATCTCAAGCAGATTCTCACCTGCGATACCTTGTTCCGCAGCTGCGGCCTGCAGAGTAGCGGAGGGCTTAAAGGGACTAACAGAAGAAACGTTGTCTTTAGCCGAAGGCACATCGGCGCTATACGAGCTTTGGTCGGCATCAGAGCCCGACCCGGTATTACCTGTTACAATGATGGTGCCACCAGCCAAATTGCCGTCCTCCAAAACAGGATTGCCCTCGATAATATCCCTCTCCCCCTTGTCAAACGGACGGTCAAAAGCGGAAAGAAAGAAAACGACAACTTCTGTACCCATTCCAAGAAAGAGCATAAGGTTTGCGCCGGGGAGATGAGTTAATTTGAAGAGAGTACCGAGGATAACCACAGCGGCACCCCAACTATATGCGTAGTTAAGAAAAGTCTGGCCGACCTTACTGTCCATCCAGCGCTGCATAATTCCTACTATATTCATATTTATATATGCTTTTGAATTACTGTTTAGAATAATATCTTATTTACGACGCGCACTAACGACGGGAGTACGAGTGCTACGAGGATTACTTGTTGAAGCAAGCGAGCGAACACATCGGAAACCAATGAAAGAGCGCGGCTGATTCTGGTATTCTTTTTGTCTCCACGCGGAACGAATCATAGACTCGGGGTCTTTCCATGAACCACCGCGGACAACTTTACGCTTAAGCATGTAAGGATCTTCTATTGCGGCCTTATATGATAACTCCGGATTGATATCACTCATCATCTGCACGCCGGCTTGAGTATAAACTGTGGAAGTCCATTCTGCAACATTGCCGGCCATATCATATAGCCCGTTAGAATTTGCTCCATAGATACCACAACGTGATGTAATGAGATTGCCATCTTCAGTGTAATTGCCACGATCCGGTTTGAAGTTGGCATAATAACAACCCTTGTCGTTCTTCATTGTAGAATCTGCCCATGGAAAAGGATTGCCCTCCACTCCGCGTGCAGCAAACTCCCACTCTATCTCTGTCGGCAGACGATAACGCTGCATCTGGCGAGCTTCTTTACCAAGCCCCTGCAGCAAATATTCCGTACGCCAAGCGCAAAACGCTGTCGCCTGCTCCCATGTTACACCAACCACAGGATAATCATTATAATCGGCGGAAGAAAAATACAACTTGGCGTATTTCTCGTTATTTGCGTTAGTAAAATCATTTATCCAACAAGTAGTATCTGGATAAATGTTTACAATATAAGTATTGAGGAAATCATAATATGATGAAAGAGGACGAGTAATCGTTTCACGCTTGATATTACCGTCATCATCAATATAAGCCGTATCTTTAGAAATCATCACGACCTCTTCAAAGTTAGGAGTAACGTCCGTGTTGAGATTGCGCTCTGCTGGATTAAGGCGATATTTTCGCATCGCGGCTTTCTGATAATCATAAATCTCGTAACGATAATTAAGTTGCGAAGCATCGAGCATTTTCTCGCCTGTAACCGGATTTATCGTATATACGGAATTAACAGCAATCTCCTCGGCTTCACTAAGATTTTTATATGGAATTCTACGACTCCAGTCGAGATAAGGTTTGTCCAGCGGATTACCTTCTTTATCTTCCGATATCTTATAAGCATCAATGCCACCATAATTGGGGTCGGCCAAACGTTCACGAATAATAGAATCACGCACCCAATTAACAAACTGGCGGTATTGTGAATTGGTAATCTCTTTCTGATCCATCCAAAACCCATCAACAGAAATCTCCTTGGCCGGAATATCTGCGCCCCAAAGAGTATCATTCTCAGTCAGACCAACACGAAGGAAGCCCTTTTCTATCTTAACCATGCCATAAGGAGTCGGCTCCACAAACGATTTGCCGGAAACGCCGACCACTTCGCCGCCTTGCTGCATTCCGCCACCTGCAAAGCAAGAAGCCATCAACACAACGCTGACAAGAGTGATGATTATGCTTGTTAACTTTTTCATATTCCTTATATTATATATATTCTCAATTATGCTTTTTGTATTTTACCTAGCAGCAATATACTCAATACTTGCAACTTAGAGCAGACGCACACTCTTATGGCGATTACGCCCCTTCTTGTAGAGATTGAGAGCTGTCTGATAACTCAGTATCACCTCATGACTGCCATTTGCGATGCCGACACCCGAAGTATAAGCCTCGTAAGAGTAGCTCAGCACCACCCCGTGAAACCTGCCGCCCACTATTATTGCTGCAGAAGTAGAGGGACTGTAGCTTAAACCGCCGAACATCATTTTATTCCCGTTGTCATATTGCAAACGCGAGTGAATTATACTCTTCATATCCACCCCGTCATACATCCAAAGCACACCGGGATGTATCGTAAATAACGGATTTTTCAGTTTAATATTGTATCCTGCCGTAAAATAATACGACCGTTTGATTTCAATCTCATTAGTTTCGCCAAGCAAGACAGTCGGAGCAGTAAGGTGCTTCACAGAGGCTGCCACACGCAGTTCACGCCACTTATAAGCCAAGCCGAAAGACGCATCTATCTTGGAACCGTTGACACTACCCGTATTAAATGCCTGATCGCCGCTATCCTCAAGATCAAGACCGGAGCCATTAAACGTTTCACTGAGCATATCCATTTGCAGACCCACACTCAGCGTCCCTGCAAAGAGCTTGCGATGATAAGCATACTGCACAGCGATGTTTTTCAGCGTAAAGGATCCCGCAGCATCGTTCATAAAATACGCTCCAACGCCATGCTGCGGCCCAACAAAGAACAGCGGCAAGTCTACAGCCGCCAGCATGGTCGACGGCGCCTTGCGATAACCCGTAAACTGGCTGTTGTAGACTCCCACAACCTTGAGCAATTCACTATTGCC
The DNA here is from genome assembly GCA_022508585.1 of Prevotellaceae bacterium. Taxonomy (GTDB): domain Bacteria; phylum Bacteroidota; class Bacteroidia; order Bacteroidales; family Bacteroidaceae; genus UBA6382. Next base: position 17,547 of record JAFLUU010000007.1, read on the forward strand.
CACGGCTGCTGGGTTATATTGCGTTTCCAACATCCAAAAGTGCGTCAGCGACGGATCATACTGCGCCTTACTGCACTGAATGTCCATCGCGCTCAGCAATGTAACAATTACAAGCCCGACAATATCTTTTAGCCTGATCTTCATAATAACGCTATAACAGATAACTCTCGGCAAGCGCTATTTATTGTGTAAGACTACAGATTTTTTTGTACACAACAGAGTTACATAAAAAACCGCACGGCATCATTTTGTCGTGCTCTGCGTTTTATTTACCTTTGCCGGCAGAAACAATAGCGGCAAAAGAGCATAAAATATCGAGGTTTTTTAACATGTATTGGATTATATTGATATTGGCAGGCTTGTGCGAGTGTACATTCACATTCTGCCTCGGCAAAACACACGGAACGTCGGGCGCAGAGTACGCGCTTTGGCTCGCAGCATTCTTCGCATTTTCCGTACTGAGTATGGTGCTGCTTATGAAAGCCACACAACAAATTCCCGTAGGCACGGCCTATCCCATTTGGACGGGCATCGGAGCCGCCGGGACGGTGTTGATCGGCATATTCGTGTTCGGCGAGCCGGCAACATTCTGGCGGCTGTTCTTCATCTTAACATTAGTCTGCTCTATCATCGGCCTTAAACTTGTATAGTCGACCATGAAGAACCCCGCATTGCTCTCCGCCCTCCTTTTGCTGACCATGCTGTCGATGTTTATGGTCAATCTTTTCTTCGGCTCAATCCACCTGGATTTCGGCGAGGTGCTCCTGTCGCTATTAGGGCGCAGTGAAGACAGCGTAACGCGGTTCGTGGTCATAGAGTCGCGCCTGCCGCAGGCAATCACCGCATTGCTCTGCGGAGCAGGCTTGGCCGTGAGCGGATTGCTGTTGCAAACGGTTTTTCACAACCCCCTGGCCGACCCTTCAATCTTGGGCGTGAACAGCGGAGCCAGTCTGGGCGTAGCATTCGTGATGTTAGTGCTCGGAGGGTCGTTCGCCGCCGAGGGAAGCACGATAGGCGGTTTCCTGCTCATCGTGGCGGCAGCCTTTTCGGGCGCCATCTGCATCATAATGCTGCTGCTGCTTTTCTCGCGCTATGTCAAGGGCAACACAACGCTGCTCATCGCAGGCATAATGGTGAGCTACCTCACCTCATCGGTCATCTCGCTGCTCAATTACTCCGCCACGGAGCAGGGAGTGCACAGCTACATTATCTGGGGCTTGGGCAATTTCGGCGGAATAGGCTTGAAAAATATGCCTATGTTCGCCGGCGCGCTACTATTGTGCATCGGCCTGACCATAACGCTTATCAAGCCGCTCAATGCACTGCAGTTAGGCTCCTCCTACGCGCGCAATCTGGGAGTCAATATCCGGCGCACGCGGTCGATGCTACTTGTCGTTACGGGCTTCATCGCCGCCATCACCACAGCCTTCTGCGGCCCCATTTCGTTTATCGGTCTTGCCGTGCCGCATATCGTGAGGCTCATCTGCCGCACCGCCAATCATCGCGTCTTAGTCCCTCTCACCCTGCTCACGGGCGCTATTGTCGGGCTCTTCTGCAACTGGCTCTGCACTCTCCCCGCCGACGGCACCACTATCCCTATCAATGTCGTAACCCCCTTCTTCGGCGTGCCGGTGATAGTCTATGTGCTGCTGCCAAAGCGCGGTCTGGACTGACGATTTGTCCATCTTTTTCCACCGAATAATAACATTTCTGCGATTTTTCGCGGCAAAAACTTGATTTTTGTCGCGTTTTTCTTTGTCGTTCTTGACGAATGCTATAATTTTGCCGTCGAAATGCGACAAATTGTCGCCAAAACCATCTAAAAACAATACAAAGTAAACGAATATGTGCGGAATCGTAGGAATTTTCGGCGTCGGCAAGCGTTGCGAGGCGCTGCGAGAGCAAGCATTGAGGATGTCAGCAAAGATTAGACACCGCGGCCCCGACTGGAGCGGCATCTACGCCTCTCCCAACGCTATCTTGGCGCACGAACGCCTCTCTATCGTCGACCCCGAGTCGGGTCGCCAGCCGCTGTTCAGCCCCGACGGCAAGCAAATCCTTGCCGTCAACGGAGAGATATACAACCACCGCGAGCTGCGCGAGCAGTTTGCCGGACGATATGAGTTCAGCACCCAGAGCGACTGCGAGGTAATCCTGCCCCTCTATCGCGAAAAAGGAGTCAACTTCCTCGACGACCTTAACGGCATCTTCGCTTTTGCGCTCTATGACGAGGTGAGCGATGATTTCCTCATCGCCCGCGACCCGATAGGCGTCATACCTTTATATATAGGCCACGATGCCGAAGGCAGGGTCTATGTCGCCTCCGAGTTGAAAGCCCTCGAGGGCTTTTGCGACCGCTACGAGCCTTTCCTCCCGGGCCATTATTACTTAGGCAGCGAGGGCAAGATGCAGAAGTGGTACAAGCGCGACTGGGAGGACTATGCCGCTGTGGCGGCAAGCGAGCCTGCCGCCTTGCAGCACAAGGATGCCGTGGCATCAGTGCGCGGAGCGCTGATGGACGCCGTCAAGCGCCAGCTGATGTGCGATGTACCCTACGGAGTGCTCCTCTCCGGCGGATTGGACAGTTCCGTCATCTCAGCCATTGCCGAGCAATACAGCGCCATGCGTGTCGAGAGCGACGACACAGCCCGCGCTTGGTGGCCGAGGCTCCACTCTTTTGCCGTAGGTCTCAAGGGCGCTCCCGATTTGGCTAAGGCGCGCGAAGTGGCAGACCATATCGGCACCGTTCATCACGAAATCAACTACACGATTCAAGAGGGGCTCGATGCTATTCGCGATGTAATCTATCACATAGAGACATACGATGTTACCACAGTGCGAGCTTCCACTCCCATGTATCTGCTGGCTCGTTTCATAAAGAGCATGGGCATCAAGATGGTGCTCAGCGGCGAGGGAGCAGACGAGGTCTTCGGCGGCTATTTGTACTTCCACAAGGCACCGACCGCGCGCGACTTCCACGAAGAGACCGTGCGCAAGCTCTCCAAGCTGCACTGGTACGACTGTCTGCGCGCCAACAAGAGCCTATCCGCGTGGGGCGTGGAAGGAAGAGTGCCGTTCCTCGACAAAGAGTTCCTCGATGTGGCCATGAGCCTTAACCCGGAACTGAAAATGTGCCCGGGCACGACTATGGAGAAGCGCATCGTGCGCGAAGCGTTCGCCGATATGTTGCCCGAGAGCGTGGCGTGGCGTCAGAAGGAGCAGTTCTCCGACGGAGTAGGCTACAGCTGGATTGATACGCTGAAGCAAATCACCTCCGAAGCTGTCAGCGACGAGCAAATGGCGACCGCCGCCGAGCGATTCCCCATCAATCCGCCGCTCAACAAGGAGGAGTACTACTATCGCAGCATCTTCGCCGAGCATTTCCCCAGCGACAGCGCAGCTTTGAGCGTCAATCAGGAAGCCTCCGTCGCCTGTTCCACCGCCATTGCCCTCGAATGGGACGCCGCATGGCGCGAAATGAACGACCCGAGCGGTCGCGCCGTCAAGGGAGTCCACACCGCAGCCTACTAACAGTCGTAACGACCGTTTCTACACCGCTCCGCGAGTTCTGCATTCAGCCCCCAGGGTTGCTTGTATAAGCTGGAAGTCGCACGAAGCATAGTATGCCGGCTAAAATATGGCGAGAGCGCAGCGGCCAACCCCGTAGGGGGTGCGAGTAGTTGTCGTGTAACTTATTTCTTGTGTCGTGCAGACGTGTACAAATGTCGTGCGTATCTGATTTTTGAGCCTCGGCGCGCGTAGAAATGTCGTGAAACTTTAAAAATTCATATAAGAATTTCTAAAAAACCTTATAAGAATTCCCGGGAATTTATATAAGAATTTTTGAAAATTCTTATAAGATTTTTTCAAAATCAACGAGCAAAAAACAAACGCGCAGGCTAAAAAATCGGGCGCGCACGACATTTCTGCACATTTCGAGGGGAGTAGCTGCAACGCGGTGGACCTTTGTTGGTGTGCTGACAATAAAAAACGCTTTTCCAAAGGCAAAAAGTGATGCAAAATTCGCTTTTCCAAAAGCGTTTTGCTATTTTTGCTATCCTAATGCGGATTAACGAATAAAAGACAAGACGTGATGAATATTATTCAGGTGGGCAATGTGCTGTGCTCGATTGATATTTTTAAGGAGATGTTCTGCTGTAACTATAGGGCGTGCCGCGGTGTGTGCTGTGTGGAGGGCGATGCTGGTGCGCCGATCACTCTTGAGGAGGTGGCGGACATCGAGGGGATATTGCCGCTTATCGAAGGCGAGCTTGCACCGGAGGCTCGCCGGGTGATTGACGAGCAGGGCATCGCTTATGTCGACCGACAGGGCGATCTCGTAACGAGTATCGTCAACGGCAAGGATTGTGTGTTTACGGCCTACGATGATAAGGGCAATTGTCTCTGTGCGATAGAGCGTGCGCAGCGCGAGGGACGCCACAGCGTGGCTAAGCCTATCTCTTGCGCGCTGTATCCGATTAGGGTGAAGCGCTTTTCTATAGGCGATAAGGGTGAGGTGCTCTATGGGCTCAACTATCATCGCTGGGCGATTTGCAGTGAGGCGGTTGAGAAGGGGCATCGGCTCTCGATGCCGGTGTATAAGTTCTTGAAGGAGCCGCTCACTCAGATGTTTGGCGTGGATTGGTACGCCGAGCTGGAGATTGCGGCCAAAGAGATAGCCAGTGCGAAAGAATTTTAGGCTTTTTCCTGCGGATTTGAAAACTTTCGCAATCCGGACTTGGACATAAAAAAATCCCGAAAAGCGATAACGCTTTTCGGGATTGCTGTTCTGTAAGTTTATCAGCCTGTTTCGTCGCCGGACTTAGCGCATAAAGCGATCCTAAGAACCGTTACTTGAGGCCGAGCTTGCTTTTGATTTCGTCGGTAAGGTCTTTGGAGTGAGTTGTGGAGATATAGGGAATGCCCATGGAGACATCCATGATGTAGACGTAACCTCCTGCGTCGCCCACCTGCTTTACTGCGCCGAGCACCTTGTCGCGAATTTCCTGCATCTTAGCTTCCTCAAACTGGCCGAGCTCTGCCTGATAGCTCTGGGCGGTCTGCTGATAGCGCTGGCCGAGCTCCTGTATTTCCTGCTGGCGACGCTCTAACACTACCTGCGGCAGTGAGTCGCGCTGGGCGGTGTAGTTGTCTACTTTGCGGTTGTATTCGTCCTGCATAGCCTGCAACTCTTTCTGATACTGGTCGCTCAAGGTCTTGAGCTCGGTTTGAGCTGATGTGAACTCGGGCAAAGCCTGAATGATGTCGACAGAATTGAAGTGGCCGAACTTCTGCGCGAAGATTGCCACGGGCGCTAATAGGAGCGCAACGAGAATGATTTTCTTCATGTCTTATTTTTGTTTTTAATGTTTGTTATAATGTGTCGCGCCGAGGCTCTGGCGCTCGCTGGCCGAGGCCTTTGGCGCTGCAAAGGTAGCGTATTTATTTGGAATAGCCCAATTTGGCAAGTACATCGTTGGAAATGTCTGCCGTGGGAGAGGCAAAAACGATGCCGTTGTCGCTGGCGCGGTCAAGAATGAGCTGGTAACCTTTCTGCTCGGCTACAGTCTTTACGGCGTTGTAGATTTCGTCCTGAATGGGGCCGATGAGGCTCTCACGTTTCTTAAAAAGTTCTCCTTCCGGAGCGAAGTATTTCTTCTTTAGGTCGGCAGCTTCTTTCTCTTTCTTGAGAATGTCTTCTTCGCGAGCTTTCTTTTGCTCGGCGGAGAGGAAGACTACTTCGTTCTGGTAGTTCTTGTAGAGGGTTTGGGCTTGCTGATTGAGAGCCTCGACCTCCGCCTGCCATTTTTTGGAAGTTTGGTTAAGCTGTTCGTTGGCGCGCTCGTAGGCGGGAATGTTTTTAAGGATGTATTCCATGTCGACGAGAGCGAATTTCTGCGCTGCCGAGGGGAGCATGGCGCCCATCATCACAAGCAGCAGGATAAATGTCTTTTTCATAGCTGGTATCAGTGTTATGTTATTGCTTATTCTAAAATTCTTGACCGATAATGAAGTGGAATTGGCCGCCGCTATAGCTGGTGCTGCCGTAAACCTTGTCGAAACCGTAGCCCCAATCTATACCCATCATGCCAATCATAGGCAGGAATAGGCGAATACCAACGCCGGCGGAGCGCTTCATGTCGAAAGGATTGAATTTTGATGTGCGCGACCAGGCATTACCGCCCTCAAGAAAGCCAAGGCCGTAGATGCTGGTGGCACCCAAGAGGAAAGGATAGCGCAATTCCAACGAGAGACGGCTATAAGCGTATCCCTCAAGGCCTTGCGGCGTCAGCGCGCCGTTGTCATATCCTCTGAGACCGATTGTTTCTGTAGCATAGTTGTAGGAATATCCGGACATTCCGTCTCCGCCCATGTAAAAGGTCTCAAATGGCGACGGTTTATGCCTATTATAGTAGCCGAGAAGGCCAAATTCCGTTCGTGTCATTAGCACTGGGCATTTATTGGCCTTGGTAAGTGCGGTAAAGGTCTTCAGGCGGAACTTCCACTTGTGATATTCTACCCAGCGGTACTTTTCTTTCATCTCTTGGAGGTAGGTTGATGAAGAAGTGTTGTTCGCTAAGTTGCTATAGTCCTTGCCGTCCCAAAGAGAGTAGGGAGGAGTTGCGGAAACACTGAAAGAAAATTCGGAACCTTTGCGAGGAAAAAACGGTTGGTCGGAAGAACTGCGGTTAAGACTGAGGGTAAGGTTGAGATTGTTGCAATTACCGTCGGTCATGATGAAGTATTGCCACTGCTTGAGGATATATCGCTGGTAAGTGACCATCGCAGAGAAATTAAAGTAGTCGTCCGGCCAGCGAAGGCGCTTGCCCCAGCCTACACTACCGCCAATAATTTGCACATATTTGTCAGGATCGTAATAATTAGCGTAGTTGTAATAATTGGAAGAGGAGCCATATCCGTAAAGACTGCTGTAATAATTGTTATAGTAGGCCGAATTGTAGTAATTGCTGTTAACGTCTGTCTGTTTGCTGTAGAAAATGCTGGTAGAGAGCTGATTTGGACGTTTACGCCCGAACCAAGGATCCATAAACGAGAGGCTATACTGCTGATAGTAGCGGCCATTGGTCTGAGCCGCGATTTCTACGGATTGTCCCTCGCCCTGCGGGAGGAAAGCGTTGCGCGAGCCGTCTTTTTTGAAGAAGTTTTGGATTGCAAAGTTGTTAAACTTTACGGCAATGCGCCCCGTGATGCCTGTAGCACCATAGCCCATGGAGAATTCCAGCTGGTCGGTGGATTTCGAAGCGAGGTTATAGGTAATATCAACGGTACCGTTTGCCTCATCCTGCCTGATATCCGGCTCAAGCTTCTCCGGATCGAAATGTCCCATGCTTGCCAGATCGCGAAGAGAGCGCTGAAGAGCATCTTTGTTGAAGAGGTCGCCGGGTTTGGTGCGAAGTTCGCGGCGAATCACGTCTTCAAAGACGTGATCGTTGCCCAGAATGTTGATACGATTGAGCGTAGCTTGTTTTCCCTCGCGAATACGTATCTCAATATCGACGGAGTCGCCCACAACGTTGGTCTCCACCGGAATAATGCGGTTGAAAACGTAACCATTGTTGTAGTATTCGTTGGCAATCGCGTCGTCGTCGGCGATACTCATGTCGGTACCAAGGCGTTTCTTGAGCAGTTCCTGATTATAGACGTCGCCGCGCTTGAGAACGAGCGAGTTGTTGAGCGCATCGGTGGAGTAAATGGTATTACCCACCCAGTTAATGTTACGAACATAGTACTTGTCGCCCTGATCTACGGTAATGTAAACATCTACGTGCTTTTCATCGAAAGTAACGACGCTGTCAGAGACGATATACGCGTCGCGGTAGCCCCAAGCGTTGAATTTATCGACCACAGCCACCTTGTCGGCGTTATATTTCTCCTCGATAAATTTCTTTGACGCGAAGAAATTGCGCAGTTTGCCGGTCTCTCGCGTTTTTTTCATGACCTTTTTCAGGTTAGACTGCAGCTCTTTGTTAACTCCAGCGAAGTAGATGCGGTGAACCTTGACTTTCTCGTTTTTATTGATATTAATGTCGAGCTGAACCTGGTTGGCGTGGTCGGGATCATCGCGCTGCAGCACTTCAATATCCACATTTTTGAAGCCTTTGTCCTCGAAAAATGTCTTAATCACATACTTCACGCGGTTTATCACGTCCACCGATATTTGACTGCCGGGGTTAAGTTTAAGTTTCTCCTCCAAGTCCTCGCGTTCAGCTTTTTTAATTCCGCTAAAGGTCGCTTTCGACAGCTTAGGGTGCGCCGCTAATGTCAGATGCAGGTAGATAGTGTTGCCAACAATGCTGTCAGCTGCGAATTTGACGTCGGAGAACAACCTTTGCTCCCACAATTTTTCTATAGCCCGCGTAATTTCGTTGTCAGCTTTGGGAAAAGTAATCTCTTGCCCCACCACAAGGCCGGCCAGCCCGACCAGTGTGTTGACATCCTCCTCGTCCTCTATACCATCTATGGTAACGCCGCCCAGAATGTATATCGTCGGGTCGGCAGAGTAGGCGATTGTGGGCGAAATCCTCTTGTTCTCGTTCTGAGCGACTATGGTTGTGGTCGCTACAACCAACAAGAATATGTAGCAAAGTATTCTCTTCATTTATTTGAGTGTCGTTTGTATGCTAATCTTGGGTGTTGTTGTCGGCAAGACCTTCCATAACTTGCTCGCTGGTCATGCCATAGCGCCGTTCGCGCTGCTGATAGCTGTGAATGGCCTTCATCAGCTCCTCTTCGTTGAAGTCGGGCCAGAAAGTGTCGCAGAAATACAGCTCCGAGTAGGCGCACTGCCACAGCAAGTAGTTGCTCAGGCGCAGTTCTCCGCCGGTGCGGATAAGCAGGTCGGGATCGGGCATGAAATTAGTGGTCAGATTGTCGCAGATTGTCTGCTCGTCGATAGATTTCGCCTCGATTTCGCCGCTTTGTACCTTATTGGCTATCGCACGTGCGGCGGCGGCAATCTCCCACCTCGCCGAATAGTTTATCGCAATGGTAACGGTCATCCTATCGTTGAGGCGCGTGTTATATTCCACCTGCTTTATTTTGTTGCGCACCGCCTCCGACAGCCCGTCGGCGTCGCCAATCATCCGGAAGCGCACATTGTTGGTCATAAAGATTTCCTCCTCTAAGGAATCCAAGACCAAGCCCATCAGAGCCGCCACCTCGTCGGTAGGGCGGTTCCAGTTCTCGGTGGAGAAGGTGTAGACCGTCAGATATTTGATGCCGATGCGTGTAGCGTGTTCGGTAATTTTTTTCACTGTCTCCACGCCCTGCTGATGACCGGCGTTACGCGGCAGCCCTCGCTGCTTGGCCCAGCGTCCGTTGCCGTCCATGATGATAGCAACGTGCCGGGGAATTCTGCTATAGTCTATGTCGATGTTCTGCATCGTCTATCTTGCTTTATTACAGTTGGGGCACCGCGGCGCAAAGCTGTAGGTCAGCGTCAGCAGCGCGATGCTGTAGTGGTCTTTATTCTTAAATCCCTCCGATTTGATGCCGAACGGGTCTTCAACGCCGTCCAACTTATCGGAATTGGTGAAGTGCATGGTCCAATCGAAGGACGCATTGAGTCTTTTCGACACACGGTATTTCACACCCGCCCCGATCGGCAGACTCAGCGCCGCGCCCTTGCCCTCACTGGCGAAAGCCATGCCCAGACCGAGCTGCAGGAAAGGCGTAAGCCGCTTGTGGCCGAAGAAGTCTTGGTAGTAGCCGTAAGGAAAGAAGTTGACCTCATACATACAGCTGAAGTCGACCACACTACCCGAGAACTCCCTCTTCATAGGCTCGCTGACAACCTCGCCACTGCCCGGGGCGGAGGGATAAAAGTTGTCGTGGTCTTGCGTAGAACCCTTGATGCCGGCGTAAGTGAGGTTTACCCTTAGCGAATTGTAGTGATCGAAGAGGTAACGCCAGTAGGCACCCACCGCCGGCTTCTGGCAGGCGAACATAGTGTTGTTAAGGTCGCCTATATAGAAGCTCGCACCGACACCACCGCCTATCTCCATGCGGAAATCCGCGTCCTCCTGCGCGCTGACAGTCAGCGGCAGCCAGCATATCAGCATGGCGGTGATGTAGCGGCTCATCGGTCTCATCTGTTTCTGCTCGTCGTTATTCTCTATGCAGGCATAAGCCGTGTCCTTGCGGCATCTTAGCGGTCAAACACCTTCTGGTTGTCATCATAAGACAAGCGGTTGAGGCGCCCTTTGAGCACCTGGCCGCTCGGAGCGCAGGTAATCCAGACGTAATCATCGTCGTCAGCGGTCAAACCGAAGTTCTTCGCCTCTAATCCCTGCGGCAGGTTGTAGCCACCGGTCTGCTCTACCCATGTACGCCCGCCGTCGCTGCTCAGATAGAAGTTGCTCAGTGTGTCATTGTCTATGCCGGCGTAGATAATCTTGCCGTCGTAGGCTATTAAGGCCGACTTAGCGAGCGCAGGGTAGGGGTTGTTGCCATTATCGCCCTGCGGAAAGAGCAGCCAAGGCTCAGTGGCGACCTCATTGTCGTCCACCACCTTTTTCCACACCACGGTCTCGCCGTCAGTAGTGCCGCAAACGAGCAGATAGCTGAAGTTGTCGTTAAACGCCATCTTATCCCACACCGCAACGACGCTCTCGCCGGGGAAGTCGGCGATGCTGCCGTCCGTCTCGTCGGCCTGCCAGTGCTGTCCGTCCGCGGAGCTGTATGCACCATCGGCGGCGAGGCCGTAAATCCTGTTCTTGCCCACAGCCAAGAGCCTCACAATGTTCCGGTCGGCCTCGACAGCGACCCAGTTGATGCCGTCGCCGGATTTTTTCAATGCTCCGCGGTCTGCGAAGTAGTACTCGCCCTTAAAGAGCTGCACCTCAGCCGGCGCAAAAGCGTCGATGCCGTCTATAGGCGCGCTCGTCCAGTCGGAGGGCGTGTCGGTGGAGGCCAACAGAGCCACGGGCAGGCCATTCTTGACGGCCAAGACGCACAGAGTGCCGTTGTTGACAAACAGCTTCTGCGCCGTGATGCCCTCAAACAAGGCATTCTCGTCGCTGATCGTGCTCCAGCTGAACTCTTCGGAGGCCGAGTTGTGTACGTTCACCGTAACTCGGTACGTCTTCTGCTGCGTGCCGTCGAGAGAGTAGCAGGTGAAGTAGCGCGGAGTGCTAAAGTTGATTGTATCATTGGCGACAAAGAGAGTATCGTTGCCCAAATCGGTGCGCCAGGTTACGGTGCCGTCGCTTACGAGGGTGGAAAAGGCAATCTTCTCGATATCAGTGTGCTGAGGCAGCGAGTCGGGGTTGTATATATCGCAGCGGATATGGTCTATGTACATGGGGTAGGCCGCACCCGCCACCGAGACGGTGTAACTCGTGTCGGCGCCTGCCTCATTGGTGGTGTAGATTGTGCGTATCAGCGAGCCCAGCGTAAGTCTCGTGATAGCGCAGTCGCCAGTGCTGGCAACCTCAGTGCTACTGCTGTCATTGCAGCTGCTGCCTAACCCTGCCAAGGCCGCAATCAGCAATATCGGCGTAAGTATTCTGTAAAGCATAAATCGTATTCCTTACAATTAGTTTGCAAAAATACTCACATTATTCCGAACAATCGGCTTATATTTTGTTTTTTTATATTAAATAGTCCTAAAAAGCCCTCCTTTCCGTGCGAAACCCTCTCCTCGCCACATCATACCTCCACCGCACTACACATAACCCCCTCAAAGTTTATAGGAAAGGCCTCCGCGCGCGATTTTTGGGCCTCGGCGCGCGTAGAAATGTCGTGAACAATGAAAAAATCTTATAAGAATTTTCAAAAATTCTTA
>JAFLUU010000070.1 GCA_022508585.1 Prevotellaceae bacterium
TGTTCACGACATTTCTACGCGCGCGGAGGCTCAAAAATCGTGCGCGGAGGCCTTTAATGCGAACTTTGAGGGGGTAAGATACGCGGAGGTGGGGGTATGGTAAAGATTTGATTATATTGGGTACGACATTGTTGGGCAATCAACGCCCCTGCTGCTTCGCTGCTTACCCCCTCTCATCTCAGAAGGGGAGTTTTGTACACATTCTGCACTATTATTTAGACTTTCGCTGAAGGGCAATAGCTCCCCCCTCTAAGATGAGAGGGGGTGTCGCATAGCGACGGGGGTATTGATTGCAGAACTAATGACAATGGAAAAAACCCCGTAGGGGTGAAAGAGAAAAATGTAGTGATTTTGCAATTCTAAGAATGGCATTAAATCATTGCTTAATCGCTTAAACACTATCTATTTTGCATTTTTTATGCCGGTGGAGCAATTTTTTGATGCGTTTGTGGATTATTCTTGGAATAATGTATATCTTTGCAACGCTATTGTCCGCATTACACTATGTAGGAGCGATGGTCAGCGAAGTTGTCGCGCTAAGTGGTGCTTGGAAATGCGGATATGGCACTACATAATGCAAAAGCGTCATAGATGCTTTGTTATTTGGTTAATTGGAACCTGAGAAATTCAAATTGTATGCCAATAACAATGACAGAAGTGGCTGCTACGGGTATGGAGTTACTGTATCCCGGGGTGTGTAGAGAGGATAAATTATCCTCATGCACACTTTTCCTGGAATTAAGTGCTAATCCGAGCGTGGGCAGACATTTTACTTGTTACATACAAGGGCTATCTCAGGGTCTCCAATTAATAACAAGCAGAAGTGTGAGCCCACATTTTTTGTGTTGGTGTAGGAAACGGAAAAAGTTTAAGTCGTCTTGTTTGGGCTTGCAAGGCATAAAAAAACAAAAGGTATGCTTTGTCCAAAGTGTTGTCAAGAGAATGAAGAGAATACGCTGTTTTGCAAACATTGCGGTCGTAGACTAATTAAGAAAGAAGCGGAAAAAATATCTTTGCCAGATATCTTGCTTTTGGTTTTTGCAGTTGTACACTTTTTGGTGTCATTAATTACTACTCTAATACAGACATTCGTAGACGAATGGTATTTTTCTGGTTGGAGAGTAGTGATATTTGTACTTTATTTTATTTCAAATGTCACATTCTTGCTGCCTGCTATCGCAATTCGAAACACTATTCTTAAGATTATTGCTATTGTATTGGCTGGGATTGTTGCAATTTATTTTTGTAGTCATAACATTAGTAATATCGTTGATTACATAACGAATGGTTAAGGAACGAGTTGATGCTTTCCTATTGACAACCGAGGAGTGTTTCTCGCCAACGGATATTTCTATGATACGAATGCGTATGGAAAGTGCGGCTGATGAGAAATGGGCGTTGTTAGAAAAGATAGATTTTAGAAGTCCGCAAACGGCACTGATGCTTTCTATCTTTGGCGGACCGATTGGTGTTGACCGTTTCTACATTGGCGACACCTTGCTCGGGCTAATAAAAACTATTACATGCGGCGGACTGTTTGTTTGGGCGTTTGTTGACCAATTTCTTATAATAAAAGCTACTCGCGAGCGCAACCTTCGTTTGCTAATGGAGGTGTTAAATTGTCATTTTATAAGCTAACATCAAAGAGAGAAATACATTTCATCAATGTTTAACCTATCTAAAATAAAAAAAGTATGGACATACAAAAAGTTGACATGTTTATTATGGCAAATGGGGACAAACTTCCTGAAGAGAAAGTGCCTTTTGTTAGAGAGAAGTTGTTAGAAATGGATGACTCGAAGTGGTCTGCGCTTTCTGTTATGCAGTTTAAGAACCCCACAACGGCGCTTATTATCTCCATTTTCTTAGGTTCGTATGGTATTGACCGCTTCTATATTGGCTGTACGGGTATGGGTGTAGGCAAGCTGCTGACTTGCGGCGGTCTCGGCATTTGGACTATCATCGACTGGTTCCTTATTTCTGGCGCGACCAAGGAAGTGAATTACAATAAGCTTTCATACTATCTCAACTAAGAGATTACATATTTTGTCTGCCATATTGTATATCGTGGTGTGCTTATGGCTTATGGCATTTAGGGAGGGACAAATGGGGCTGACGATTTGTCCCTCCAAATGGATATATCATCTTCCGTGTCCGGGGTGCGGGGTTACTCGGGCAACTCTACTTTGGTTTAATGGCAGAGTGTTTGAGGCAATGAGGCTTAATCCTAATAGTTTGTTGGCGGTGTTGTTTGTCTTACTGTACCCTATTGCAGTCGTGCTTAGTATTATAAGGCGGCGTTCCTATATTGTCATTATATATAATAGGGTGAACAGGATTTTAGCCTGCAAAAAAGTTTTTTTGATGATAGCTGTCGCTGAACTTGTGGTGTGGGTACATAATATAATTGTTGGTCTTTAGGAAATTTTCTGTAAGGAGAGGCATATAGATGTCGCGGTATGAAACAGCTTCTTGCCTTTCCAAACTTGGTGCATAAGGCAATCCTAATGGTTGCGGCGGCTTTGGAAAAAAGTGCGCATGAGTTCTGCGCAGTCTTGGGCAAGAATGCCTGCTACGACGTTGGTCTTGGGGTGGAGCACACGGGGTGCGAACAGAGTGTAGCCGCGCTTAGGGTCGGCAGCGCCGTAGACAAGGCCGCCTAACTGCGCCCAACCGATAGCGCCGGCGCACATCGGGCACGGCTCTACGGTAACGTAGAGCGTGCATTCGGTGAGGTATTTGCCGCCGAGGGTGTCGGCTGCGGCGGTGATTGCTTGCATCTCGGCGTGGGCGGTAACGTCGTTAAGCCGCTCGGTGAGGTTGTGGGCGCGGGCGACAATCTGGTCGCGGCATACGACGACGGCTCCCACCGGCACCTCGCCTTTGCTCATGGCTTGCTGTGCTTCTTGCAGCGCGAGGCGCATGAAATAATCGTGGTCGAACATACGGATAGTTTTGCGCGAAGTTAGTAATTTTGCGCGAGATATGGACAAGGTGCCGTTCGATATACAGATATTCCACATCGCGCAGACTGACTCTACCAACGAGGAGGCGAAAAGGCGTTGGACGCTTTCTCTCCGCCATAAGCCTAACGGAGGCCGGCGGCGCATCCTCTGTGTCCGGGCTGACTATCAGACTGCCGGGCGCGGGCAGAAAGGCGCCCGTTGGGAGGCCGAATGGGGCAAGAACCTGCTGTTCAGCGTGTTGGTTGAGCCGCGCAATATCCCTATGGAGCGCGCTTTTGTGCTCTCGCAGGCTATGGCGTTGGCTGTGCACGATGCTGTGTCGGCTTGCATAGAGGGGCAAGCTTGCGAGATGGGGCTTCCGCAAGGCATTGCGCGGAGAGCGTCTATCAAGTGGCCGAATGATGTATATTATGGCGAGCGTAAGATGAGCGGCACGATTATTGAGACGACTGTGCAGGGGCGTGAGGTGTCGCGGTGCGTCATTGGGGTGGGTGTCAATGTCAATCAGCGTGTTTTTCGCAGCGATGCTCCCAATCCTGTCTCGCTTTGTTCTGTGCTTGGCTGTGATGTGGAGATTGAGAGCCTGCTGCGTGAGGTGCTGAGTGGGTTTCAGAACAATCTTATGCTTGCCGAGCTGGGTGGCGGCGAGATTGGCGAGCGGTATGTGGAGCATCTGATGCGCCGAGAGGGCTTGCACTGCTATCGCGACGCGCAGGGAGTGTTCGAGGCTGAGTTTGTAGGCGTCGAGCACGACGGCCACTTGCTGCTGCGCGACACTGCGGGGCGCTTGCGCCGCTATTATTTCAAGGAGGTGCGTCATGTTTTCCGTGAGATGGAGACGGAGTAACGTGCGCTCGATATTCAATACTTAGAGGGTATGAGACTGAAGGCTGTTGACAAGCAGATATTAAAAATTGCCCTGCCGGCTATAGTTTCCAACATCACTGTGCCGCTGCTCGGCTTGGTTGACACTGGCATTGCGGGGCATCTGGGCGATGCGGCCTACATTGGGGCGATTGCGCTGGGCGGTGTGATTTTCAGCGTCATCTATTGGCCGTTTTGTTTCCTGCGTATGGGCACCAGCGGCCTTACTGCGCAGGACTATGGCGCGCAACGCCGGCGCGAGGTGTCGCTTACGCTCTATCGCGCCTGCCTGCTGGGGGCTGGCATTGGCATGGCGCTGATTGCGCTGCAGTGGCCTGTCTGTGAGGTGGCGCAACGGCTTATGGATATTGCGCCGCAGATGGCCTCGCACGTGCGTACTTATTTTTATATATGTATCTGGGGCGCTCCGGCTACGTTCCTGCTCTATGCGCTGAACGGTTGGTTTGTGGGTATGCAGAATTCGCGCATACCGATGGTGGTGGCTATCGTGCAGAACACGGCCAACATTCCGTTGAGCCTGCTTTTGGTCTTCGGCTGCGGCATGAAGATAGCCGGTGTGGCTCTGGGCACTGTGCTGGCGCAGTATGTCGGCCTGCTGACGGCGTTGCTGATGCTCCGCCACAGCTTTGGGCGTTATCTTGTCAGCGTAAAGCTCCGCGAGATTGTGCAACGGCAGGCGCTGATGCGCTTTCTTTCCGTCAATCGGGACATTATGATGCGTATGCTTTGCATCATGGCCGTAACGGTGTGGTTTAATATCGTCGGGTCGCGTCAAGGAGAACTGGTGCTCGCGGCTAATGCGATGCTGTTCCAGCTTTTTTATCTGTTCTCCTTCTTTTTCGACGGTTTTGCCAACGCTGCAGAGGCTATCTGCGGCAAATGCAAGGGGGCGCACGATGCGGAGGGCTTCGCTTTCGCGGTCAAGCGTATCTTTTTCTGCGGTTTGGTTTTGGTCGTCGCTTTTACGGCTGTTTATGTCGTGGCAGAAGATCTCATTCTCAATACTTTGTCCGGAAATGTCCGCGTTGTCGACACGGCGCGCGATTATTACCACTGGCTGCTCCTGGTTCCGGTGTGCGGCATCATGTCTTTTGTTTGGGACGGCGTGTTTATCGGCGCTACCGCTACGCGTAGCTTGCTGCTCTCCATGGTTGTGGGCACTGTCGGCTTCTTTACGGGCTATCTGCTGCTCTTTCCCTCGTTTGGCAACGACGGTTTGTGGCTCAGTTTCCTCATTTATCTGCTCGGGCGCGGTATTTCGCAGTGCCTTATCTTCACTCGTGTCGTCAGGGAGGTGTAGGATTTCTTTGTTCTCGCCGATGCTCGCTGCGAGATGATTATTCTGTATTTTTCTTTGTGCATTTGCAAAAACTTTGCAATTTTGCAGCGGTATAAACAGAAACTAAATTATGGCCAGATTTAACAGAATATTGCTTAAGCTCAGCGGCGAGAGCCTGCAGGGGGAGCAAGGGTACGGCATCGACGTGAATCGTCTCAACGATTACGCACAACAAATCAAGGAGGTGCACGAAATGGGCGTGCAGATCGGCATTGTCATTGGCGGCGGCAACATTTTCCGCGGCCTTAGCGGCGCAGGCAAGGGCTTCGACCGCGTTAAGGGCGACCAGATGGGTATGTGCGCCACTGTCATCAACTCTTTGGCATTGAGCAGCGCGCTTGATGCCGCTGGCGTGAAGAGTAAGGTGCTTACCGCCATTCGTATGGAACCGATTGGCGAGTTTTATAGCAAGTGGAAGGCTATTGAGGCTATGGAGAACGGCCATGTAGTCATTATGAGCGGCGGTACAGGTAATCCCTACTTCACTACCGACACCGGCTCCGCACTTCGTGGCATTGAGATTGAGGCGGATGTAATGCTTAAGGGCACTCGTGTGGACGGCGTCTACACTGCCGACCCAGAGAAGGATGCTACTGCCACCAAGTTCAACGAAATCACCTACGACGAGATTTATAATCGCGGTCTCAAGGTCATGGATCTCACTGCCACCACGATGTGTAAGGAGAATGGCCTGCCTATATATGTGTTCAACATGGATATCTACGGCAACCTCAAGCGTGTGCTCGACGGCGAGCCTATTGGCACGCTTGTTCACGACTAATAGTAGCCGTTAATTTGTTTTTAGCGCGTCGATATGAAGCCCGTTGCTCGTCAGAGCGCGGGTTTTTCTGTTTTTAGGGGAGTTATTGCGCCTTGAGATAGAGTTCTGTAAGGATACCGTTACGCACACCGATGGCGGGCACGATAATTTCGTCCATCTCAAGGCCTTTTGCAATGCGCAGGAAGATACTTGCTGCGGGCGTGAGAATGTCTGCGCGCTCGGCGGGGAGATTATAGTCGTCAACGATTTGACTAACGGTCTTTTTCTTGAGATCTTGATAGACGGCCTGCATTCGGCTCACCTCCACAAGGCCGCCATTGTCTTTGCTGCTGTGGGAATCTACGCCGGCGGCAGTGGAAGGTGTGCCTTGATTGAGATAATTGTTCATGAACTTGACACAACCGCCAGTGGCGATGTAGTGTAGCGGCGCGTGCTGGCGAAAAATATCGGCGACTTTGGCGTCAAGAGCCTGCACCTCGGCTTCATCCTGCTTGCCGCAGAGGTAACGCATGGAGCCGACTTGAAAAGAGTGGCCGTAAAGGAGATTCCCCTCGTGGAGAAGGCTTATTTCCGTGCTCCCGCCGCCCACATCAACGAAGAGAAAGTAGTCTTTCGCCCACTGCTTGGGCGGAATGAAGCTGAGATGCGTCAAACGCGCCTCCTCATCGCCACTAATGACCTCAATATGCAGACCACTCTCCTTGCCGGCGGCCTCAATGACCTCCCTGCCGTTTTTTGCATCGCGGTAAGCGGAGGTAGCCACGGCGCGGTAGTTCTTAATGTCGTGCTCGTGCGTGATTACTCCGTGTTCTTCCATTTTTTTTGCGAAATGCTGTAGCGCAAGGGTCAGCTTGAGTTTCGTTTGCGGCAGGATTTCGCCTTTGGCAAAGACGTCCATGCCGCTTTTGAGCGGCACGCGTTCATAATAGTCGTTCTTGCCGACAATATCCAGCGTGTCGAGGAAGTCAGGCTGCGCGGTGTCCTTGATAAGCAGGCGGAGCGCGTTGGAACCGATGTCAATTGCTGCTATTTTCATTGTGGAGATTTATTCCTATGTCGGTAATGCCGCACAATTGGGTGCGCCGCATGATGTGATAAACCTTGATTTGGCCGCCTTGCCCCTTGCGGAGGTGCATATTGCCCTTGGCGATGACAGAATAGTTGTTGAGTCCGAGCCCCGTGCCCAGCATTTTGCCGGTAGTGTCGGTGAGCTGTACGCAAATCGTGTCCTTGACGTGTAGGGTAGGGGTGTCGTAGTGCTGTTCGGCCACGAGATGCAGCCTTTGGAACTGCACTTCGTTGGTAGTGCGTAGGGCGATGTTCAGAACATAGTCGCCGTCGGCACAAATGCTGTCTACATGGAAGAAAGCCGTGTCCTGCGAGTCCCAGATGCCGTCGGCGATGTGGTAATACTCGTTGGCCGCCGTGCTATTGCTGCCGCTGCACGACGCAAACGCTATCGCGCAGACAGCTATCCACATAGTCAAGGCGCAAAATGTCCTAATTGGCATTCTGATTGTCGGGCTGATTGTTGCGATTGTCTCGGTTGCGGTTGTTACGCCGCTTCTTCTTGCGTTTACTCTTGTCGAAGCGGGTCAGACTGTCCTGTTCGGCGAGGTCTACCACCTCTGGCTTGACCTCACCAATCTGCACGCCGTTGAGCGAAGCAGGCTTCTCGCCACGACGGTTCATCTCTATGATCTCATCTACCTGCTCCGTGGTTAGAGTGATAACGTTGACTGCTTGATGACGGTCGGCGGAGTAACTTACAAGCCCGGCCAATATGTCAGCCTTGAAGTAATAGTACGTTTGCTCCTCGGTCTCGAGGTGAATGTCGCGCCGCGGCAGCCTTTGCGCCGCCTCGGTGTAAGTAGACACCTCATAGTTGAGACAACACTTCAGCTTGGCGCACTGACCAGCGAGCTTCTGGGGGTTGAGCGACACGTCCTGGCATCGAGCAGCGCCGGTGTTGACCGTTTGGAAGTTCTTCATCCACGTAGCACAGCACATCTCGCGCCCACAAGGGCCGAAGCCGCCTATAAGGCCGGCCTCCTGGCGCGCACCAATCTGGCGCATTTCCACACGAATGCCAAACTCCTGCGCAAGCACCTTAATCAGTTGCCGGAAGTCGACGCGCTGGTCGGCAATGTAGTAGAAGATTGCCTTATTGCCGTCGCCTTGAAACTCAACATCGCCGATTTTCATATCCAACCCCAGCTCCTTGGCTATAGCGCGCGATCTAATCATCGTTTCCTCCTCGCGCGCTTTGGCTAATTGGAACATCTCGAGGTCAACCTCGCGGGCGAGGCGATAGACGCGCTTGGTGCCGGCGTCAGCCTTGAGCTTCATCTTAGACATCTGCAGCGGCACGAGCGGACCGGTTAGGCTGACGGTGCCAATGTCGTGGCCGGGCGAGCCTTCGACGGCAACGATGTCGCCTTTCTGCAGCGGGAGGTGATTGCTGTTCAGATAGTAGTCTTTATGCGTGTTCTTGAACTGCACCTCCACGAGGTCAGTCATCTGAATGGCGCCCGGCACGTCGGCCAAGTAGTCGTAAGTATTTAGTTGCTTGTCATGGCGGCTGCAACCCTTGGCGCTGAGGCCTCGTCCGCCGCCGCAAACGAATTCATTCATCTTATCTTGGTTTTGTTGCGTGATTATAGGGTATTGGTTAGTGTCAGTATGGTTATGAGCGCAGCAGGATAATGGTGCGCAGCGCGAGGTTGAAGAAGATAGTCTTGCCGTTGACATTGCCCACCACGTCGCGCTGGGCGTGAGCGAACTCCTCGGTGAACTGAATGATGTTGCGCTCGTTGATAAAGCGGGCGAACTTGTAGGCAAAGTCCTTCTCCTGTGGAGTCATGAAGTTGAGCTCCGAGCGACCGAAATTGTAAATAAAGTTTTCGCGCAGCATATTTTGCATATATGCGAGATACGCTTTCTGCTGCTCGCGTCCGAGCGAGGCCATCTGCTCGCTCCAGCGCATGAGTGCGGCGAGGTCGCGCATATACGCCAGTCGCATGAGCTGCATAAAGCTCTGCAGCATCGTTTTCGAGTCGTCGGCGTCGCAAAGCTGCTTGAGCGCCTTCAGCCAGCTGCCGCCCGACACACGCGCCACGCTCACCGCCGTGTCGCGGTCGAGGCCGCGGCGCTCTATGAGGGCAAGGCTGAGCTCTTCCACGCTCAGCGGCGGCACATCAATGCGCTGCGTGCGGCTCAGAATGGTGTCGAGTATCTGTTCGGGGTGCTCGGTGCAGAGAATGAAGAGCGTCTTGGGCGAAGGCTCCTCCAAGGTTTTCAGCAGCGTGTTGGCCGCGCTGGCATTCATCTTCTCCGGCAGCCAGATGACCATCACCTTCCACCCACCCTCGTAGGAGCTGAGACTTAGTTTGCGGATAATGTTGTCTGCCTCGTCGTCGGGAATGATAGCCTGCTTGTTCTCCGTGCCGATGATGCGCAGCCAGTCGTTGAGGTCGAAATACTGCTCGCTTTGCAGCTGCGTCAGCCACTCCTTGAGGTAGGTGTCGCTCGTAGTGATGCCGCTGCTCTTCTTGATGATTGGGAACGAGAGGTGAAGGTCGGGGTGAATGAGCTTATTCATCTTCACGCAGCTCGGACAGTGGCCGCAAATGTCCCCCTCCTGCTTGTCGGCGCACAGCACATAGGTCGCCAGCGCCAAAGCCAGCGCCAGCGTGCCGCTACCCGTGTCGCCGCTCAGCAGTAGCGCGTGGGGCAGCCGCCCGGAGTTCACCTGCGAGAGGAGAATGCTCTTAATTTCCTGTTGACCTATGACCTCACTGAACCTCATATCCGTCTAATAAATCTGTTCGGCCACACGGCGGAGGCTATCCACGTTGCCGGTCATGTAGAAGTGGATGCTCGGCACTCCGGCCTTGATAAGCTCCTTGCATTGCGCCACACACCACTCGATGCCCACCTCCTTGACTTGCTCGTCGTCCTTGCAGCGCATCAGTTCGCTCACAAGAGCCTCCGGCAGGTCGCAGTGGAACACACGTGGCAGCACCGCCAGCTGCCGCATCTTGGCGATAGGCTTTATACCCGGTATGACAGGCACCTCGATGCCGCTCTGACGGCAACGCCTGACGAAATCAAAGTACTTCTGATTGTCGAAAAACATCTGAGTAACGCCATACTCCGCCCCCAAGTCCACCTTCTGTTTGAAGAAGGCGAGGTCGGTAGTAGGGTTGGGCGCCTCCTCGTGCTTTTCGGGGTAGCAGGCCACACCATAGCTGAAGCGCGGCTCCGTTTCTCTGATTTCGGAGCCGTCGGCGAAGCGCCCGTTGTTGTAATCGTTCACCTGCTCTATCAGTTCCGTGGTGTGGCTGTGCCCATCGTCTACGGGGCGGAACTCCTTGTCCTCCGGCGCTTTGTCGCCCCTGAGCAGCAGCAGATTAGTGATGCCGAGATACTGGAGGTCGATGAGCACGTATTCCGTCTCCTCGCGCGTAAAACCCGAACAGAGGATATGCGGCACGATAGGCACGCCGAACTCCTGCTGCAGCGCGGCGGCCACGGCCACAGAGCCGGGTCTGCGGCGCAGACGGGTACGCTCCAATAGTCCATTGCCCAAGTCCTTCATCACAACCTCGCTGCGATGAGTGGTGATGTTGATATATTTGGGCCCGAAGTCCATGAGCGAGGCAATATCGTCCTGCAGCTTGCGGATACCGGCGCCCTTAAGCGGCGGCAGCACCTCGAAGGAGAATGCCGTGCCCTCGTCTTGGTTTATCAGTTCGGTTATTGTCATTGCAATGATGCTCGGATATGATTATAATGAAGTCAGCACATAGTTATAATGTTGCGCGCGCGTATGCGCATAACGTGCGTAAGTTGCAAAGATACGAAAAAAGCCCGACAAACATCATTCTTGCACTGAGAAATGTTGTTTTTGCAACCCCAACCAACGAGCAACACCGTGCCTACCCCCCTCCTTAGCGCACCTTATCCTCTCAAAGTTTTACCTATCCTCGTCGAAGTTCGCACAAAAGGCCTCCGCGCGCGATTTTTGGGCCTCGAAACTCGTAGAAATGTCGTGAAGGATGAAAAAATCTTATAAGAATTTTCAAAAATTCTT
>JAFLUU010000071.1 GCA_022508585.1 Prevotellaceae bacterium
TCTAAGTCCGGCAAGAAGAATGCGTCGGCAAACACGGTAGAGTCTTTGCAAAAAAAGGTAAGGGAAATCAATGCGCTTAAGACCATTCGCTCACTGATACAGAAGGGCGCGGTGGAGGTGAGCGAGAGTATGGTCGACACCTTCCGCCCAAAGCACGAGACGAGGGTGCGTTTGCTCCCCAAATTCCTCGATGAAACCGCGCTAAATAAGCTTTTTGAAAGCCTGCGGCGCACTCCTCGACGCTACGCTCTGCTACAGAAACTATGCGAGCTGACTTCGGTGGAGACGGCAGTGCGATTGCGCAACCCGCTGTTGGTAGAAGAGGTGAGCCGGAGCCGCCTGCTCAAGGAGGCAAACGCATCGGCTGCCGTGTTGATGGGGCTGCGAGCCAAAGGTATCGTTGAGACATACGAGTATGAGGTGGGTCGACTCAGCGCCAAGGCCGGCAGCGTGGCGGAGCAGCTGCCGCTGAGCGATGCACAGCAGCAGGCGTGCGACGAGATTGTGCAGTCGTGGCGCGAGAAGCGCGTATGCCTGCTGCACGGCGTTACTTCGAGCGGCAAGACCGAGATTTACACCCGCCTCATACGCAAAACTATCGACGAGGGCAAGCAAGTGCTCTATCTGCTGCCGGAGATTGCTCTGACCACGCAGATTACGCAAAGGCTGCGCCGCATTTTCGGCGATGAAATGGGCGTTTATCACTCCAAGTTCCCCGATGCGGAGCGCGTGGAGCTCTGGCAGAAACAGATGGGCGACAAACCGTTCGGCCTCGTGGTCGGTGTGCGCTCCGCAATCTTCCTGCCGATGCAGCGGTTGGGCTTAATCATAGTGGACGAGGAGCATGAAACGAGCTATAAGCAGCAAGACCCTGCGCCGCGCTACAATGCGCGCGATGCGGCGGTGGTATTAGCACAGATGCACGATGCCAAGGTGCTTTTAGGCACGGCTACGCCCAGCCTTGAGACCTATCACAACGCACAAGAGGGCAAATACGGTTATGTGCGCTTAGATAAGCGGTTCGGCAACATACTTTTACCCAAGATAGAGGTGGTTGATGTGCAGGATATGCTGCGTCGCAAACTGATGCAGCAGCCTTTCTCGCCGCAGTTGGAGACGGAGATGCGCCAGGCGCTGAAAGACGGCGAGCAGGTAATCCTTTTCCAAAACAGGCGCGGCTATGCGCCCGTGGTGGAGTGCGCGGAGTGCGGCTGGGTGCCTACCTGCGATTTTTGCGATGTGAGTCTGACCTATCATCACGACAATCATCGCCTGCACTGCCACTATTGCGGCAACACTTTCGCCATTCCCGACACCTGTCCTAACTGTGGGGGCAAGACGCTGCGCTCGTTTGGCTTCGGCACCGAGAGAATAGAGGAGGAGGTACACAAACGCTTCCCCGAGGCGCGCACTGCGCGCTTAGACCTCGACACTACGCGCTCGCGCAACTCGTATCGCAGTATTATCGACGACTTCTCGGAAGGACAGACCGACATTTTGATTGGCACTCAGATGGTTAGCAAGGGGCTCGACTTCGATAGGGTTAGAGTGGTGGGCATTCTCGATGCCGACACGATGCTTAACCGCCCCGACTTCCGTTGTTACGAACGGGCGTTCCAGATGATGTCGCAGGTGGCGGGGCGTGCGGGGCGGCGCAACAAGCAAGGGCATGTCATACTGCAGACTCGGCGGGCTGACAGCGAGCTGATAGCACAAGTGATAGACAATGATTACAGCGGCATGTGTCAAACGCAGCTGGCGGAGCGTCAACGGTTTTTCTATCCGCCGTTTTACCGCCTTATATATGTGTGGATAAAGCACCGCGACGAGCAAACAGTTGTGGAAGCGGCGCATCTGCTAGCGCAACAAATGCTTCAGCGCTTTGGCGGCGGCGTACTGGGTCCCGACAAGCCTGTTGTAGCTCGTGTGCAGCTGAAACATCTCCGCAAGGTGGCGCTTAAGGTCTCGCCTGCCGTGCCTGCGGCTGAAGTGCGCGCCCGATTGCGCGCTGCCGCCGACATTGCGCTCAGCGCACCGCGCCTTCGTTCGGTTCTGGTATACTTTGATGTAGACCCGCTCTGAATACAGCAACCGCTGCACGACAAACAGGCAAAATTCCTCGATGAAACCGCCAAAATAAAGACTTTACCACACTACAGGATAAAGAATAAGCCGCAGGAATGTCGTGTTCCTGCGGCTTTTATCGATTATTGACGCCGCGCCAACGACAATTCTGCCTGCGCGATGCCTTTTTCGCTAATTAAAAGAAGTATCCAACATGAACTTGGAAGGTATTGCTCTTGAGAGAAGACTCTTGAGTGCCGGTGTATTTGGCAAACTTAGAGAGCGCGATGTTGTAACCTAAGCCAGCCTCTATGTGCTTAAGCACCTTCACGCCTGCACCTATGTTCCAAGTGAGGATTGAGTTCTTGGTCTTGTATTCTACATCCTCGATGTCCTTAATCTTTCCACTACCGATGTTAAAACCAAACTGGGGACCGGTAGCAACATACACAGCTGCGAGAGACTTAAAGCCAAACTGCCAGCGAACATTGATAGGCACCTCAAAAGTATTCAGTTTGTTGTTCTTTGCTCCATCTTCGCTGTCAACATTGATAGTGCGTTGCGAATATTGTATAGACGCGTCGGCACCGAGACCGATGAGAGGGAGTGTAAACTCGGCTTTGGGACCAATGAACCAGCCAACACGGTTCTTAGAGTCAAGATTGCCATGAACATTTTTGAAATCGGCCTTACTTAAATTCATACCTGCGACAACGCCGAAATCTAACTGTGCTTTACTCTGCTGCACGCCGAGACCTAACAGGGCGACAAGCATTACTACAAATGTTTTTCTCATTGCTTAAGAATATTATAAGGTTATCTTTCAACTGCAAATGTAGGTATTTTCCGCTGATTACCAAGTTTTATAAACATTTTATACGTTTTTTTTCTAAAAAGTCGGTAATTTCCGCTACTTTCGCGTTATAATACAAGTTGCGATGCCTAATCAATCCCTTAAGGAACGCCAAACTTTAACTCAGACCGAGAAACAGGAACAAGTGCTCAAGCCTCTGCTACAGGCCGAGGTGCGTGTGCTTCGTATGTCGCAGCAAGAGTTTGAAGACGATGTGCGTGCGCACCTCGACACCAACCCTGCGCTCGAGGAGTACGATGAAGAGATAGGCCACGAGACCGAAAACGACAATCCCAACGACGAAATAAATGTCGAAGATAAGACAGAATACTCGCAGGAGGACTATGACAACGACCGCATCAACGATTATAGCCCCGACGACATTCCTACTTATTACGACCCCGACAATACGAAAGAACGCGTTATTGCAGACCAGGTTTCGTTCTACGAAAATTTGAAAGAGCAGGCATCAAGTTGCAATCTCACGCCCAAGCAGGAACAGATTATGGACTATCTCATCGGCTCGCTCGATGAAGATGGTTTTCTGCGCAAGTCTATCCGCATTCTCCGCGATGAAATGGAGATTTATGACGGCATTGAGGCAAATCTCGACGAGATAAATCATGTCCTCAAAGTGCTACAAAGTTTTGAGCCCGCGGGTATCGGAGCCAAGGACTTGCAAGAAAGTCTGGTTATCCAGCTAAAAAATCTGGAGCAGACCAATCCGCTGCGCGAGGAGGCTATTGAAATCCTTAGTCGCGGTTTTGATGACTACAAGAACAAGCGTTACGAAAAACTCTGCACTCGTTTTAACATTAGTCGCGAAGATTTAGAGCGCGTCTACAGCCTTGTGCGCCATCTCAACCCGAGACCAGGTGCCGCGGTGGCTAATAATGACAATCTGGCGATGCCTATTTCGCCCGATTTCTATGTTGAAGAAATTGACAACAGTTTTATCGTTGGACTCTGCCGCAGTCATGTACCCAGCATCAAGGTTAGTTCCGCTTACGCCGATTTTATATCAACAGCCAACGGTTTTTCTTCTGCCGAGCAGGAAGCTGTGCGACAGCAGGTCAGCGAAGCGCGCCTTTATGTGGCTGCCATTAAACAGCGTCAGCAGACTATGCTTGACACGATGCGCGCTATTGTTCGCCTGCAGCCGGAATATTTTCGCGACGGCGACCGCTCTTTGCTGCGCCCCATGACGCAGAAAGATGTCGCCGACATTATTCACCGCGATCCGAGCACTGTTTCGGGCGTGGTCTCTAATAAATATGCCGACACGCCGTTTGGTATCATTCCTCTGGCTAATCTTTTTACCCAGAGTTTTGTAAATCAGCAAGGCGAGGAGATTTCTCGCGAGGCGGTGCGCATTAAGATGCGCGAGCTGATTGAAAAAGAAGACCCTCTCCGTCCGCTTTCAGACGACGAGCTGGCAGAGAAACTCGGCATCGCGCGCCGCACTGTAGCCAAGTACCGAAAACAAATGCGCATACCAGTTGCGCGATTGCGCAGATGATGATTAGCAAAATCCGATGATGACAAATAAACAGACCCTCGTGCTGGCAAAAATGTTCACGCTGCTTTTTGCTCCGCACTACTTTCCACTGCTTTGCTTGCTGGTTTTGATGGGATTCAGCTACATGCGTATCTTTCCGCTGAACTACAAGATATTAGTGCTGGTCATTGTTTATCTATTCACCATCGGCCTGCCGTTATTACTCATAGCCCTCTATCGTAAGCTGAGCGGCATTACCCATCGCCAGATGAGCCAACGAGAAATGCGCACCATGCCTTATGTAATCAGCATCGTCTGTTACCTGATGTGCTACCACATTCTCACATCGCTCATCGTGCCGCATTTTGTGGTGAGCGTGGTTGTAGCATCGCTGTTCGTGCAGATGGCTTGCGCCTTGGTAAACTGCCGATACAAGATTAGCACTCATTCCGCCGCCGCAGGAGCTGTCAATGGCGCGCTGATAGCATTCTCTTTAATCTTCAACTTTAATCCTATATGGTGGCTGAGTTTCACACTCATCACCGCGGGTTGCGTCGGCAGCAGCCGCCTTATCCTACGCCGCCACACCCTGGCAGAAGTCAACTTGGGGCTGTTTCTCGGCTTCATCATCGGACTGTTTTCTATCCTTCTCTTTTGACACAACTAACTGAAAACATTACATATTATGCAACCGACTGTAAGTATTATCATGGGCAGCACATCAGATCTGCCCGTTATGGAAAAAGCTGCCAAATTCTTCGATGAAATCGGCGTTTTTTTTGAGATGAATGCCCTCTCTGCGCATCGTACTCCCGTTGAAGTCGAGACTTTTGCCCGCGAAGCTAAGAGCCGTGGCATCAAAGTCATCATTGCAGCCGCCGGCATGGCAGCGGCTCTCCCCGGCGTCATTGCGGCGAGCACCACCATTCCGGTTATTGGCGTGCCTATAAAGGGAATGCTCGACGGCCTTGACTCTATGCTTTCTATCATTCAGATGCCTCCCGGTGTCCCTGTGGCCACTGTCGGCGTCAACGGAGCGCTCAACGCCGCCATTTTGGCTACGGAGATGCTCGCGCTGTCAGATGTCGAGCTCGCAGCGCGCCTTGCGGCCTACAAAGAAGGACTCAAGGACAAGATAGTTAAAGCCAACGCCGAGCTGGCCTCCATTAACTACAAATTTAAGACAAACTAAGCCCTCTTTTTTTGCAACGATGCTCTCCGCCAACCAATACTTCAACTACCAGCGCCGCACCACCACCGAGGTGCACATCGGCCTCAAGCCGCTGGGCAGCAAGCACTCCGTGCGCCTGCAAAGCATGACCACAACGCCCACCACCGAGGTAGAAGCGTCTGTAGAACAGAGCCTGCGCATCATACGCGCCGGTGCAGATTATGTACGCCTCACGGCGCAGGGACTACGCGAGGTGGAGGCGTTAGAGAAGATAGAGGAGCAGTTGCGCGAGCGCGCCGTGCTTACACCGCTTGTCGCCGACATTCACTTTAATCCGCGCGTGGCGGACGCAGCAGCCCGAGTGGTGGAAAAAGTGCGCATCAATCCCGGGAATTATGTCGATGCGGCACGGCAGTTTAAGCACCTCGACTACACGGACGAAGAGTACGCCGCAGAGATACGCAAAATCCGCGAGCGGTTTATCCCTTTCCTTGAAATTTGCCGCGAGCATAAGACAGCTATACGCATCGGCGTCAATCACGGTTCCCTCAGCGACCGCATCATGAGCCGCTATGGCGACACTCCGGAGGGCATCGTGGAGAGTTGCATGGAGTTTCTGCGCGTTTGCAAGGAGGTCGACTTTCGTAATGTCGTGCTCAGCATCAAGGCCAGCAACCCCGTCGTCATGGTTCGCGCCGTGCGCCTGCTTATTGCCGCCATGGAGCGCGAAGATATGCACTATCCGTTGCACCTCGGCGTTACCGAAGCGGGAGAAGGCGAGGACGGGCGCATCATCAGCGCCGTGGGCATCGGCGCACTGCTTGCCGACGGAATTGGCGACACTATCCGCGTGTCGCTCAGCGAGGAGCCGGAGCGAGAAATACCCGTCGCCCGCAAGCTCTGCGAGTATATCGCACGCCGCAACCGCCACAATGTCATACACGCCGAGCTCGCTCCTACATTCGACTACCTCAACCCGCAGCGACGCCTCAGCACTGCGGTGGGCAACATCGGCGGCGCGAGCAATGTGCCGGTGGTCATCAGCGACCGCGAGGTCAAGACAGGCAATGCCCTGCCCGACTACACTTATGCCGAGCTCGCGGCGCGTTATGATGTCGAGCGCTTGGAGTTTGAGCAGCTCACGGCCGCTAAAATCGAGGAACTGAGAGCTAAGCCGCACACCATCATAATTGGCGAGACGCATCATCTTAATCCCGTAGGCCACCTGCGCGCGTTAGCCCACACGCTGATGACCAATGGGCTGAACAACCCGCTCATCGCCCACCTTGAGTACGAGCATAACCTCAACACCATAGAGGAGCACCGCATCGAGGCAGCCGCCGACGCCGGCGCGCTGCTGTTCGACGGCCTTATAGACGGCATCTGGCTCAGCGACTTCGCCGTGCCGGAGGAGACGGTAACGAGCACCGCCTTCAGCATACTGCAAGCCGTGGGGCAGCGACTGACTCGCACCCGCTACATATCATGCCCGGGCTGCGGGCGCACTCTCTACGACCTGCAGTCGACCATACGCCGCATCAAGGAAGCCACTGCCGATGTGCGCCCTATGAAAATCGCCATTATGGGCTGCATTGTCAACGGCCCGGGCGAAATGGCCGACGCCGACTATGGCTATGTCGGTGCCGCTCGAGGCAAAGTCTCTCTCTACCGAGGCAAACAATGCGTCGAGATGAACATTCCGGAGGAGCAAGCCGTAGAGAAGCTGCTCGCCTTAATCCGGCAGGATGAACAAGTACAAAATCAATAGAAAGATTTAGTCTTCGTCCTCATCGAAGTCTAAATCCTCATCGTCGGAAGACGAAGAAGCGTTGGGCGCATTCCAGGTGGCGTGCTCGCAGAGAGTCCACTCGCCTACAAGATCGGGAATGCGCCCATAGCTTTGCCCTTTGGTGTGCCCCTCGAGGTCAAGCTCCTGCTGGCTGTCGAAAGAGTCGACCACATTGCCCTCCGCATCGAGCAGCTCTATCATCACCGCCTTCTTGTTGGGGATATGCGCCTTCAGGCTCTCCCCGTTGATAGCGATGATTTGTCCGGCAGCGAGCAGCGTGTCGGGAAATTTGTAGATTGTTTTCTCAATGCCCTCTTCGTCTGTTTTCACGAGTTTGTAATCTTTCAGACTCATGTCCTGCTGCGAGGCATTGCCTATCTCAATCCATTCAAGGCCGTCCTTGTCCTTGCCACAAATCTCATTTATCACGATTCCATCGCGGAATTTCTGCTGACAGCTGCCCAAGATTATCGCAGCCGCAAGCGCATAGAACAATAGCTTCATCTTTCGTTTTGTTAGGTATGAATGCAAAATTACGCAGATTTGCGAAAATCTGCGTAATCTTGCCAAAAATTTTTGTTTACTTTATCTCTTCGCCCAAATCTGCGTTGGCGGAGTACACTCTAAACTTCATCTTTTGGTTAGCCTGCAGGTCGCTGACTCGCACATTCTTAATCACAGGCGGATTAGCCCAGCCGGTGGTGCCGGGCACCGTCTCCAATGTCTTATCATCGCCAATGTCTACCACAGTGCAGGTCGGCGGGAGCGGAGGAAAGATATAAACGCTCGCAACCCACTTGCCGGCCTTGCCTTCCACCCAGTAGCTGTGGTCAAGCGGCGCGCCGATATGCCTATTGGGGTAATACTTCTTGCCGGTCTTCACATCGCGGATATAACTGGTGGATGTAGACTGAAAATACATCTTGTCCCAATGCAATCGGTTCATCTCCACCACATAAGTAAACTCCGGGGTGCACCAAAAAGCGTATTTGTCCGCTCTACTATTCATCGGCTCTGGTGGCATCACATAAAACACCGGTTTATAGCACGCCCAAGTGTTGTAATCGTAGGAGTCGTAGTTGTCTTCCTCCTTCACCAAAGTCGGTTCGACGAATACGATAGAGCCACTGTCGTAATGGAGCCTCTCATCCGCGGTAGTATCTGCCACTATCGTCTTGTTCTTGCTTGCTTTGACATACTTGCCCGCATCATCGCTGTAGTAATACGCCTTATTGACCACGATGCAGGAACAACACACCACAGCGGCGCAAGCAACCGCCGCAAAAAGTCTAAAATGCTTCATGTCTTAAAATTTAAAAGTTATATAATCGGATAAAAACTTGATTTCCTCGAGCGTAAACGAGCCGGTAAAGGTGATAAGCACCGTCTTGTCCTCCTCCTCGGTGAGCATCAGTATCGCCGCGTCGCGGCTGATTTGCGTAGTGCTGGGCTTGAAGTGTATATTCACCTTGCGCCCGTCCTGACTCAGCTGCAGCACCGACTGATAGTCGTCGTTCTCGGCCACGAGCGCCACATCGTCCTTCAGCGCAGTGGCGGCAGCCTCTGTGAGCGAGGTGATAATCTGTATGCCGCCCACCTTCTTCATCAGCGCGTCGAGGTCTATGGGCGCATAGCGCTTCACCTTTTCCGAAGGCATCATGCTGTGGAGCAGTTGCGAGATATAGATGTAGCTCACCTCCTTGTTGTCCACATACTTGTTGAACGCCTTAACCTGAGCCTGCGCCCCGCAATACAGCATTGCGAGGGCACAGACCAGAATCAACCTATTTACATACTTTTTCATTATGTGTCGCTATTTATTCGCCAACAAGTTGTCAGCTATGTCCTTCGCAATTTTCACATTAGCCAGCAGCTCGGCCAACGAGCGGTTAGCCTCGTTGTAAGCCTCCACAGGGTTCACATAAGTGTCGCGCTCCGCGAGGCGGTCAATCTCCTCCTGGCGCTCATCGTCTATCTCAACCTCAGCCAGCAGCTCCGGCTCCTTCGCCTCGTCCTCAAGCGGCAGCGCCTCCTCCTGCTCGGGCGTGGGCACGGCCACAGTGCGGTGCATTCGGCGCACACGGCGTTGCGCTTTGGGCTCGGGAGCGTCAGCCACACTCTCCTTGGCGTCCGGCTCCTCGGCAACCTTATCTCTAACATCAGCAACAGAGCCTCCATGCGCCTCGACCTTAGCCATAACCTGCCCATTGTCGACAGGTTGCTCGCTCGGCCTATTGCAGACCAGCACTCCGCACACCACCGCCGCCACACAAGCGGCGCCAAGCCAGACAAAACGCCTGCGCACAACCACTCGGCGCCTCCTGCGCTCCGCGGCAGCCTCCTCCATAGCCCAGAGGTCAATCTTCTGCGCGAGCCGCTGCTCCAAACCCTCGGGAACAGGGATATGTTCCAGCTCCTTAAAGTTAATTTTGTCCATAATCATTTATCCTTTTTATCTGTTCAGCAAGTTTAATGCGCACCCTCATCACCGCAGTCCGCACAGCGCCATACTCCATGCCCATAGCCGCCTGTATTTCGGCGTAGTCCATCTGCTCCAAGAAGCGCAGGCGAGCCAGTTTGGCCTCCTTAGGCGGCAGTTGGTCGACAAGGCGACGCAGCAACGCCATCTGCTCGTGCGCCTCCACGCGCAAGTCGGGCAAATCGTCGGCAGTGAGATCATTTTCGCCCATTTCATCGAGGAATCTGTCCCACTTGGCACGCTGTTGATTGTAGTAGAGATTGCGCATCATCACCACGAGATATTCAGCATTGTGCGCCTCCGTCCCTAAGTCGTCGCGCCGTTGCCATAGCTTGAGATAAAAGTCCTGTATCAAGTCCTCGGCATCAGCAGCATCGCCCTCGAGCTGAAAAGCCACGCGGTACAGCAACCTATGATAAGGCAAAAAGATCCGTTTGAACTCGGCACTATCCATTTCTATCTCCAACCTATGTGTTTCACACTCGCACCCGTGACGGGTGTTTTGTGCAGCTCCGCAGCAGTCCTAAGGACTGTTTTATGTCGGCAAGCGCAGCCGTAACGGCTGTTTCTTGCGGCTCCGCAGCATCGTTAAGCCATACAGACTTCTCGTCAAGGCATCTCATCATGCCCTTCTATATGTTAAAACACATATTTCTGCATTTTTGTTACACAAATTTCCATATTTTTTTCATCATACCGTCATTTTGTTCCACCTTATCTACATTTCCATACTCAACCACAGCACCTCAAACGCATATCTCTCAACACCAAAACCGCAATCACAGCACCATAAGTGCGCACCTTCCTGCTCCTAAACCGCAACACGACACACGAAATATCGCCAAAACCGTAAGAAAGGGTCTCGAAATTCATAGAAAAGTCCTCCGCGCGCGATTTTTGAGCCTCCGCGCTTGTTTTTTCATCGTGAAAGTTTAAAAATTCATATAAGAATTTCTAAAAAACCTTATAAGAATTCTCAGAAATTT
>JAFLUU010000072.1 GCA_022508585.1 Prevotellaceae bacterium
ACGAATTTCGAGGCCCAAAAATCGCGCGCGGAGGCCTTTTCTGCGAACTTTGACGGGGTTAGGCACAGCCATAACGACGTTCGGTGCCGTGAGCACGACAAAAACCACTGTCTCGTCAATAAAACCATAGAAAGTTGCGACAAAACTTGGCCATTTGCACGAGTTATTGTAATTTTGCAGCCGCTTCTCGCATTAGCGGGTCGCGCGCGAACATTATATAATATATATTAACAACCCAAAACTGTAAGACAATGAATCAGTATGAGACCGTTTTCATTTTGACTCCCGTTTTGTCTGATGAACAGATGAAGGAAGCGGTCAGCAAGGTCAGAGATTATCTGACGTCGCAGGGTTCCGAGATCCTCTATGAGGAGAATTGGGGTATGCGCAAGCTGGCTTACACCATCAACAAGAAGTCTTCCGGCTTCTACTACGAGATTGGCTTCAAGGCCAACCCGTCAGCAATCGAGAGACTCGAAATCAATTTCCGCCGCGACGAGCGCGTGCTGCGCTTCCTCACGGTAAGAATGGACAAGAACGCCGCCGCTTACGCTGCTAAGCGCCAGGCTCTCAAAAGCAAGGAGGACTAAACTATGGCTATCGAACAAAACGAAATCCGCTACCTCAACGCGCCGTCTATCGACGTGAAAAAAAAGAAGTACTGCCGCTTCAAGAAGAGCGGTATCAAGTATATCGACTACAGAGACCCCGAGTTTCTCAAGAAGTTTCTTAATGAGCAAGGCCGCATCCTGCCTCGCCGCATTACCGGCACCTCGCTGAAATATCAGCGCCGCGTGGCTCAGGCTGTCAAGAGGGCACGTCACCTCGCGCTGCTGCCATTCGTTACTGACCTTATGAAATAATAAAAAGGAGGACAGACTTATGGAAATCATACTCAAAGAAGATATTATCGGCTTGGGTTTCAAGAACGATATCGTGAATGTGAAGAACGGCTACGCCAACAACTATCTCGTTCCCACAGGCAAGGCTATCTACGCCACCGCCTCCGCTAAGAAGCAGCTGGCTGAAGACCTCCGCCAGAAGGCTCATAAGCTGGCCAAGATCAAGGAAGAGGCCGAGGCTTTGGCTGCTAAGATCAATGCTGTGCCCACTCTTGTTATCCCAATGAAAGTTAGTGCTACCGGCACCATCTATGGCTCGGTTAACAACGTGCAGATTGCCCAAGGGCTCGCTGATAACGGCATCGAGATCGACAGAAAGAAGATCGTCGTGGGCGAGGTGAAGGCTGTCGGCACCTATACTGCCAGCGTTAAGCTCCACAAGGAGGTTACCGCCACCGTTAGCTTCAGCGTTATCAACGATGCTGAACCTCAGGAGGAGACTGCTCCTGCCGAGGAGACTGTAGAGGCACCTGCTGCAGAGGTTGAGACACCGGCAGAAGAGGCTACCGAGACGCCGGCTGAGGCATAAACATCATTTTTACACTATAAAGAACTCCCCTACCTCCTTGCGAGATGGGGAGTTTTTGTTATCTTTGCATATCGCAAGCATAACTAAAAGCAAGATGAAGCATCTATTCTTGATACTCGCCCTACTGACCGCCACTGCGGCTATGGCGCAGACCAAAAAGCCGACTACTGCCCAGCGCACCAATCCGGCGGCCAAGAACCCCGTGGCGGCAAACAATGCAGTCATCAAAAAGGCCGTCAACTCCAATCCGCAATACAAGGAGGTCAGCTTCTCGATCAGCGGCAAGACGCATGGATTTGCCGATGGCGAGTGGGCGCGACTTTGTCGCCCGGGTAAGAACGGATTAGAGACTGCCGACTCCGTCCAGCTCGTCAATGAGAGTTTTGCCTTTAGCGGAAAGACGCTCAATGTGCCTTATATGCAATATCTTGTGATTGGCAAAGATCACAACAAGAGCATCGTGGAGCTGTTTGTGGAAGAAGGCGCAATCCATGCCGACATTACCGCCGGCGAGCGCTCAGACAAAATCAGCGGCACCACTCACAACAACATCTATACGCCCTATCGCGACAGCGTCAATGCGCTTTACGGCGGCATCTTCCGCTGTACGCGCGAGAGCATGAACCTTACCAACTCCGATGAGGACAGGGAGGCCTACAAGCTCGGGGCTGACTCGCTGCGTAAGGAGATTGTGAACTACACCTACACCTTTGCGCGCAAGAACCTCAACAACTGGGTGGGCGTCTACCTCTTTGCGGAATACTACAAGCGCTTTACCCCTGCGCAGAATAAGGCTCTGCTCGCCGCCGTGCCGAGCAAGTATGCCAACCTGCCCATCATTGGCGAAATCCGCAAGTTCGTGCGCACGCAGAAGTAGCATTTGCCCCGTTTTGTCGGCTAAATGAAACAAATCTGCACCTTATTTATTATCTTACTGCTCCTTGCGCAGAATCTCAAGGCGCAAAGCAATAGCAAGCACGATGCCGGACAGGTGCTCGACGCGACTGTGGTCGAGAGTAAGGGCATAGACAATTTTTTCAATGCCGCACCAATCAGCGATGAGGTCTTCCGACGCATCTGGCTCAAGTCTTTCAAGCGCGACTGCACTACCAAGCGCGAGGAGCTGCGCTATTTGCGCGTGCTGCACGCCAATCGGGAGGGCAAGCCGCAGGTGGGCGAGCTTATCTGCCACAAAGCGATTGCAGAGGACTTGCTACAGATTTTCAAGGAGCTTTATCTCAACGGCTACCGCATTGAAAAGATGCTGCTTGTCGACAATTACAACGCCGACGACGAGGCTTCGATGGTAGACAACAACACTTCGTGCTTCAACTTCCGCCGTGTGGCAGGCAGCAAGACTCTTTCGCGCCATAGCCTCGGACTCGCTATCGACATCAACCCTCTCTATAACCCTTGCCTCTACACTCGCAGCGGCAAGGTCAGCCCTGCCAACGGCAAGACCTATGCCCACAACCGCGCCGGCATCAAAAGTTGTCCTTTTCCCGTCATCGACCGCAGCGATCTTTGCTATCGGCTATTTACAGAGCATGGTTTTAGCTGGGGCGGCGGCTGGCGCTACACCAAGGACTACCAACACTTTGAGAAGGCGTCCAAATAGTCTGACTATCGGTGAATCTGAAAAGTTATCGCCAACCCAAGCAACAGTGCGCTCCAGTAGAAATACGCCCTGCAGCGGAAACGCAACCACGCAAAGAGTGGAAACATCAACAGGGTAATCATTAGCGCCGTTGGCGGCGCGACACCGACGCTCACGCTGGCGAATGGGCAAGAGGCTATCCACTCCAAGCCACTGTTCATCATCCTTACCACCCACGCGAGGGCGACACCTACAATTTGCGCCGCCGTTTGACACCACATCAAGGCGAAAAAACACAGCGCGCCAATCAATATCAGATAGGCGCAGGGGATTACAATCATATTAGTCGGCAAAAACAACAGCGGCAAGCGCCCGAACACACACGCCACGAGCGGTGCGGTGGCTATCTGTGCGATTACCGACACATACAGGAAGTTCAGAAACGGCCAGCTCCACCTTGGGCAACGCATCAAGATGTCTTGGTGGAAATAGGGCTGGAAATAGACGATAAAGAAGACGGCGAGAAACGACAACTGGAAGCTAACATCAACTAACGAGCGCGGACTGAAACAGAGTATCAGGAATACTGCCAGCGCGATGCCGCTTAGCGACAGCCAGCCCTCGCCGCGCAATCCCAAGATGAGCATTAGGCTCAGCATCAACGCCGAACGCACTATAGAGATGCTGCATCCGCTCAGCAACACGAAGCTCCAGACCAGCGCCAAGACAATTCCGACCATCAGCCACTGGCTCCAGCGCCGCAAGCGCAGCGGTCGTAACAGTGTCAGCAGGAATGCAACCAAGATGCTGAGGTGTAAGCCTGACAAGGCCAGCACATGGCTCGCGCCCGATACGGAAAATTTTTCGCGAATACCCCTTGTAAGTTGCGTTTTGTCGCCTAAAGTGATAGCGGCAAGGACTGCGCTGCCGTCGGCGTCGAGGTTTAATCCTTTGTAATGGGCTAACAATCGGTCGCGCAAGGTGAAAGTTGCAATACGCAGGCGATTCCACAAAGGCAGCGCCTTGATCATAGCATCGCGCTCAACCTTCGATAACTTTCTAATGCTATTCGGGACAAAAGCCTGCCCGGAATATCCCTGCCGCTCGAGCCATTTTGCATAGTCGAAGCCAGTCCGCATGCTGTCTGCGCCTTTCGGAATATAATTGTAGGGTTTTCTTATCTCGCTCTCAAACTCTATTGCATCGCCGACGCGGAGTTTTTGCGCGAGCGCGTCTTTCATTACAGCGAGCATAACTTTGCGATGCCCCTCGCCGACATCTACCAGCGCAGTGAAGCGCCAAGTTTTGGCGGTGGCGTGCGGCGGTTCAGCCACCACACCATGCCATACACCGACACCGCGCTGCCATTCCACGAGAGTGGTTTTCTGTTGCAAGAGGTCGGAGATAATTCCGATGGTAAGCATCAATCCTGCCATCAGCACGATGAAAAATCGCTCGCGCACGACATTTCTTTGCCGCAGATGCAGCAAACCAACAACAACTGCCGCCAACAACAACGCGCTGGCGACAGTAATTAAATATCGCACGATTTCCTGCGGCAACTCCACGACTTCCGCCAGCCCGATACCGACCATCAGCGGCAGCAGAAGCCCCATAAGCGGCGCCTCAACGACAATTCGCCCTATCGGCGAGCGTAATCGCTTAAGCACCCTTGAGTATATCTATTTCCTCAGCAGGATTAGCAGCCTTGAACACGGCACTACCGGCCACGAGCACATCCACACCGGCATCGACGAGACGCCGAGCATTGTCGCGGCAGACACCTCCATCAATCTCGATGAGTGTCTTAAGGTTGCGGCGGTCAATCGCTTCGCGCAGCTGCCTCACTTTTTCCACCGTATGCTCAATAAAACTCTGCCCCGCGAAGCCCGGATTAACGCTCATGAGCATTACAACATCGGCCTCCTCCAAAATATTCTCGATCATACAAATCGGAGTGCTGGGATTGAGAGTTACTCCGGCGAGCATTCCTTCTTTACGAATCTGCACGAGCAAACGATGCAAGTGAACGGTCGCCTCTTGGTGGACATTCATAATTCGTGCGCCAAGCTCCTTAACTTTCGCAATGTACTTCTCCGGCTGAACAATCATCAAGTGGACATCAAGGGGCTTCTCGGCCACTCGTGCCATCGCCTGCATGACAGGAAAGCCGAACGAGATATTAGGGACAAAGACACCGTCCATTACATCGAGGTGGAACCAGTCGCAATTACTCTGGTTAAGCATACGAATGTCGCGCTCGAGGTTTCCAAAGTCGGCGGAAAGTAAGGATGGAGCGATAAGGGGAGTTTTCATATCGAGCTATTAATTTTCCAAAGTGAGAGAGAAGATCGCAGAAGCCTTGGGACTACCAAGAGTAATGGCAAAGCCTTCCGTTTGAAGCATCTCGCCATCAATTACAGTGCTCTCTTTCGTATCTTCGTCGGTCAGCCGGTAACGAATGCCGCGTTTGGCATACGGCAGCCGCACGGTATATTTTTCTTGTTCGCACTTCTCCTGGCGGAAAGCCTGCACGATGCTCTTATCAGCCTCGCGGTCGTGATAAGCGAAGACCGTCCAGCCCGAAGTGTCGTCGTGGCTGTGATAAGGCGTGAGCACATAGAAATCCTTAGTCAGCAAATAGGAATATTGCCGCCACTCATTGAGCGCGAACCTGATTTTGTCGTAGTCAAGGGTCTCGTCGTGGGTAAAACGCATGGACATATTGTACACCGGCAGCCACGAAGCGCGAGTAACATAGATCGGCGTGCCTCCGCGCTCGGCAGGGTCGAGTTCATGAGCCGTCTCCTTGGTGGAAGCGCCGTGAAAAGGCACCCATTTATTAAAGGTAGAGCTCATAGAGAGCCTCAGCGCGCTCGTAGTGCGGTCGGCATCGCTACGCATAAAGGGAATGCTGCGCCTAAGCGACTCAATGTCGTTGCGACCACCGCCCGAAGCGCAATTGTCGATGAAAGTACACTTACCATTGCCGGCGCAATAAGCCAGAATACTGTCCCAAAGAGCGTAATGCCCCTGTATAGCTTTGTTTTCAGTTATGCCGGTACGCGGAAGCTGCGTCTTCTCCTGCTGACGCTTATCCATAAGCGGCCAAGTCGTGCCCGGGTCGCTGTTATTATCCTCGCGGAAGAGGTCAATGGCGTTCTCGTCCATCATTTTGACTATGCGGCTTAGCGTCCAGCGCAGGCAGTCGGGATTACCTATGTCGTTGGTGATCACACCACGCCCGTTGGAGATCGCCCACTCGGCATTGTAGCCGTAATTCCTCACCAGCGCGTCCACATTAGTTACTCGCTCGGGCTCAAACCAGGTCAGCACCTTCATTCCAGCCTTGTGGCAGGCCTCATTACTCTCGCGCAGGCTACGATTAGGCCACTTAACGGTGTCTAACTCCCACGAACCGACCGTTCCCCACCAGTTAGTGGGCACAGTACGCCCCTCGGGGTCAAAATACCAGCCGGCATCGAACCAACGGAAGTCGGGGCGGAGGCGTTCGTAGACGATGCGTTCCAAAGTGCGCTTCCATGTGTAGAAACGCTCGGAGATGCTGCCGTCAGAGTTGGGCAAACCGGTGTCGGAGGCGAACGGCGTGGTAACAAACGGCTCGATCGGGTCGCCATTAGCGTTGGCGCGTGGCATATTGTATTTCTGGAACCACTCACGCCACAGGTTGGTGGCGTCATCGGCGTTGCGTCCGGAGTAAGGCAGCATCACCACCATCGCAGTACGCACCGCCTCGCCCGGCATCAGCACGGAGCGGAAGTCATTGCAGTTCTGCGCGGAGAAATGCACCCCCTTGCCGCGAGCAATGAAGTCCGCCTGCCATGTACCGGCCCAGCCAAGGGCGATAAGCGTGCCGCCGTCGCCATGAACGAGGTCGAAATACGGGAAATTGACATGCGTGGCGCGCCCACCGTCGGAGCGAAATGACGCAGTATCCTTGAGCAAATCTATTTCGTAAGGCGCGTATTTATTAACATGGTCGCCAAGGCAACCACGCACCACCGGCCGGCTGCCGGCGAGGTCAAAGTCGGCCGATTTCACCTGCTCCAAGACTCCCGTAGGCTCCTGCCCGATGTTTTCAAACCACACAGTGTACTCTATCTGCCCGTACTCCTTGCAAAAAGCGGCCTCCACGCGCACACGCGCGTTATTATCTAATGAATAGACGAGGGTGGCGTGTCGTTTGTCGGGCGCGTCGACAATATTGCGGCTCTCGGAGCGCAATTTGCCCAAGCCGCGATAAGAAACTCCGTTGTAGACGAACGAGACAGGCGTCGTCTGTGCCCTGCACACCGCAGCAAAGAGCTGTTCGCCGCGTTTGATATTCAGATTATCGCGCGTTGCGCCTGCCATCATCGGCATAACGGCAACCAACAGCCCGACAACAAGACCTACAGCCCTCCCCACGATTTTATTCACGCACACAGCCACAATCTATCACGCTATTTGAGGTTACGCAGGAAGAACTCGGTGATTCGGGTGAAGAGATGATTGCGCGTATTGCCGCCATAGATGCTATGATTGCGGTTGGTGTAGAGCTGCATCTCAAACTGCTTGTCAGCCTGCACCAGCGCCTCGGTATATTCATAGGTGTTGCGCACATGCACATTGTCGTCAGCCAAACCATGACAGATCAGCAGGTTGCCATGAAGCTGCCCGACGCGCGTAATAGCGTTGTCCTCATAGTCGGAGTTCTCCTTGGGCGTGCGCATATAGCGCTCGGTGTAGACAGTGTCGTAGTAATGCCAGCTTGTGGGGGGCGCAACGGCCACACCGCACTTGAAGACCGGCCTACCCTCGCTCATGCTCATCAGAGTGTTGAAACCGCCGTAGCTCCAGCCCCAGATAGCGATGTTATCCTTGTCCACATACTGCTGTTTGCCGAGCCAAAGAGCAGCTTCCACCTGGTCCTTGCTCTCTAACTGCCCCAGATGCTGATAAGTACACTTCTCGAAGTCGCGACCCCTGCCGCCGGTGCCACGACCGTCTACAGACACGCAGATAATGCCCTGACTGCAGAGATAAGCCTCGTAGGAGCCGCCGGCACCGCTGCCGCCCACGCCCCAAGTGTCGTTCACGCTCTGCGAACCCGGGCCGCTGTATTGATGCATCACCACAGGATACTTCTTGTTGGGGTCGAAGTCGGCAGGCTTCATTATCCAGCCGTTCAGCTCCACACCCTCGCTGGTGGTAAAGGTGAACAGCTCTTTCTGCGGCATGTTGTAGGTAGCCACACACTCACGCAACTTCTGGTTATCGATGAGAGTCTTGAGCACTTTGCCCGTATTGTTGCGCAGAGTGGTTACGGGCGGAGTGGTAAGGTTGCTGTACACATTGATAAAGTACTGCATACTCTTGCTGAAGGTGGCAGAGTTGGTGCCCGCCTCGGAGGACAGCTTGCGAGTCTTGCCGTCGAGCGACGAAGCGAACACCGCCGTGCGCGTCGGCGTGCCGTCCTTGGCAGTATAGTAGAAAGTCTTGCGCTGCGGGTCTACTCCGTAGAACTCCACCACCTCCATCGGCTGATTGGTAATCTGCTTGATGAGCTGACCGGTGGTGGAATACCAGTAAAGCTGGCTCTGGCCGGAGCGATCGCTCTGCATCACGAAGTTATTGCCCACAAAACGCAACTGTTCGTAAGCCTTCTCCTTGATATAGCGCTCGTCAGTCTCGCTTAGAATGAGCTTGCACACCGTAGAGCGCGCATTGCCCATATAGATGTCGAGGCGGTTCTGATGACGGTTGAGCGTCATGATAGCCAGCTGGTCGGGCGTATCGGTAAACTTGATGCGCGGGATATAACCGTCGCTATCCATAGGCACAGCCATCTCGCGAGTGGCATGACTCTTGATGTCATAGGTCAGCACCTTCACCTTGCTGTTGTTCTCGCCCGCCACAGGGTACTTATAGTTGTAGTCGTGCGGATAAGACGCATTCTCCTCGTATGCAGGGTTCAGTCCCTTGAACATCTGCATCTCATACATCGGCACTTCGCTCTCGTCAAAGCGCACCCACGCCAGCATCTGGCCGTCAGCGCTGAAGTCAAAGGCACGACTGTAGCTAAACTCCTCCTCATACACCCAATCGGGGATACCGTTGAGCACATAGTTGAACTTACCGTCCTCGGTGATTTGGCTCTCGCTGTTGTTAAAGAGCAGTTTGACGAGAAACAAGTTGTTATCCCTCACGAACGCCACCTGATTGCCGTCGGGCGAGAACAGCGGCTCCTGCTGCGGCCCCCCTTTGGAGAGCGGCTCGATCGTATTGTTGGCCACGGTGTACACATAGTACTCGGCGGTCTTGGAGTGGCGGTAGATTGACTTCGCATTCGTCTGGAGCAGAATGCGGCTCTCGTCGGGCGCGAAAGTATAGTCGCCGAAACCATTGAGCTGTGTGCCGCGCGTCTTGGTGAGGTCGAGAATAGTGCCCACTTCCTCGCCCGTCTTAAACGAATAGCGCACAATCCTCTTGCGGTCAGCGCTCACTCGCGCATAACTCTCGCCATCGTTGAGCGGACGCACGCCGCTGAGCTGTTCTGCATAGAACACGCCTCCGATAGCCGTCTTCAAATCCAAATCCTTGCCGGCCCACGCTGTAGCGCCTGCCGTCAGAAGCACAATTATTGCCAAACAAAATTTTCTCATCATTGCTAAATTTTTCATTAAGTGCTACAAAGTTACATCAAATCCACACACAACACCACAAAAGCACCTCGTTTTCCGCACTTTTCAGCCGTTTTTCCGTGCCATTCACTGCAAAAATCCTGCCCAAAGTAAAAACTTCAGGCAGGATTTCGCGTTTTATATTGCAACAATAGTCTTATTACTTTTCTTATTACTTTACAGATATTGTCGTATTGGCAGCTACCGTTGCATGAACCTCATATCCCTCTGGCATTACCGCTTTTGAGCCCGGAATAAAGATAAGAGGCCAGACAAATACAGTAGC
This sequence comes from Prevotellaceae bacterium, assembly GCA_022508585.1. Lineage (GTDB taxonomy): Bacteria > Bacteroidota > Bacteroidia > Bacteroidales > Bacteroidaceae > UBA6382. The sequence continues at coordinate 9,998 of JAFLUU010000072.1, forward strand.
AACGACTACACCGGGAGTTCTATTTTTTCCATAAAACCGAGCAACAGTATTGCTAAAATATATAGGTTCTCCATTATCCTGTAAAAGCGACGAGATTTCAATCGTTAACCTTCCTTTTGTACCGGCAACCGAACTCTTACGAGCTTGCGTAACCTTACCTTTCGCAAGAGTGCCCTTCGGAATTACGCAAACTCCGTCAACATTCACATCTCTTAGGACATAGAAATTAACCATATCACCTTCCGAGACATCTGCGGCTTTCACTGTTTGCGATGCGGCAAGCGGAATTATCGTTCCAGCTTTCAAAACAACTTGCTTCTGCGCACATATTGCTGACGAAACAATCATCATCAACAACAATAATGTTAATTTCTTCATTGTTCTTTTTATTTAGGTTGCTGTAATATTTTCTATATCTCGCGGCAGTTGCAACAATCCCCATATAAAAAGAAAAGCGCAGACCTGCCATATCTCTACCAAGGTCTGCAACAACCCAAAACAACCTACGGAAAGTCCGCACCTTATCGGCGCAGCTTATACGGATGTTCTTCTTGCTCAGTTTGGTCTCGTTCGAGGTTGCAGTTCGGTAGAGAATTTGAGCAAAAATCGTATGTGTTCCAACGAACACTCCGCAAAATTACAAAATCCCACACAAACAGACACCTTTCATAGTGCAAAATATACCTTATCCCCTCAAAATTTTACTATACCCCCTCGAAGTTCGCACAAAAGGCCTCCGCGCGCGATTTTTGGGCCTCGAAATTCGTAGAAATGTCGTGAAAAATGAAAAAATCATATAAGAATTTTC
>JAFLUU010000073.1 GCA_022508585.1 Prevotellaceae bacterium
CGTGAAGAACGAAAAAATCTTATAAGAATTTTCAAAAATTCTTATATAAATTCCCAGAAATTCTTATAAGGTTTTTTAGAAATTCTTATATGAATTTTTAAAGTTTCACGATGAAAAAACAAGCGCGGAGGCTCAAAAATCGGATGCGCACGACATTTCTGTGAACTTCGACGAGGTTAGGTGCGAAAATATGGGTGGTGGGTACCGCGCCATGCAGCATAGCAATGTAAAGGAGACTGATTGTGTTGACAAGATTGTGAATAAGCCTGTGGAAAGGCTGTTAAAGAGGCTGTGGATTAAGCTATAGGCAGAGCGCTGACGCGTTTTCCACAGCTGTCAACAGCAAAAACTACACTTGTTATGGTATTATCAACAGGCAAAAGATACAAAATAAAAGTATACACATCATATCGCGAAAAGATGAGGATAATGTTAAAAAGTCGGTTTTCGTAAGGTATAAAATGCTGATAGTTTTGCATTTGTTTTTCACTTATCCTGTTGATAAGTTGTGAGTAAAAATAAGGCAGATGTGGATAGCTGACAGATAGTGCAACACTCCAATAATTATTAACAATTTCCACCGCCATACAATAAACAATACTATCTAAATAATCATTAAATATAATAATTAAGAAAACATATATTATATGTTCCGGAGGATAAGTGGGTGGGGATATGCTGAACTGAACCGGAAGAGGGATATGCGTTTCAGCCTCCTTTATATTATATAAAGGTATAAAACTGTCAAGTAATGCTAAATTAGGAATAAATGAAAAGAAAACTGAAATTTTTGTTTTATTTTTGTAGATTGAAAGAATGTGTGCCTGCATTGACAACAGAATTTACATATAAATAGATATTGTTATGAAGATTGCGTTGATTGGCTATGGCAAAATGGGTCAGGCCATAGAGAAAGTGGCTGTCGAGCGCGGCCATGAGATAGTTTGTATCATAGATATAGACAATCAGGAGGATTTTAATTCTTCTGCCTTTAGGAGTGCTGACGTGGCTATCGAGTTTACCACCCCTACTACGGCGTATGACAACATCAAGAAGTGCTTTGAGCGTGAGGTAAAGGTGGTTACGGGCAGCACGGGGTGGCAAAAGGAGCACTGGCAGGAGATCAGCGAACTCTGCGAGCATGGTCTGAACACTCTGTTCTGGAGTAGTAACTTCAGCCTTGGTGTTTACCTCTTCAATAAGCTCAATGCGCAGCTTGCGCAGCTGATGACACCCCACGAGAACTATGCTCCGCACATTGTGGAGACGCATCATGTGCATAAACTCGACGCTCCTTCCGGCACCGCCATCACTATAGCCGAAGGACTGCTTAAAAATTATCCGCGCCTCACCGATTGGGTAAAGCGCAACATTGTTCACTCCGACGGCAGCACCGAACACTGTGCCGATGCCAAGCCTGACGAACTGCCGGTGGACGCTATCCGCGAGGGCGAAGTGCCCGGGACTCACGAAGTGATTTATGACAGCGACTTCGACGAGATTACTATCACTCACAGAGCCAAATCGCGCGGCGGCTTCGTGCTTGGCGCAGTGCTCGCGGCTGAATATACCTACACTCACGAGGGTCTGCTGACGATGGACGACCTTTTCAAAGGTATGTAGGCTGAAAGGAAACAGATTGTGAACAAATAAAGGAAATATAAGATGTTTTGGAATATTAAGAAGAAGAAATCAAAAAAGGGCGTGCGCGTGATGAGCAAGAAGGAGCGCATCGTGCGCTGCTCCATAGCCACTGTGCTCTGGCTACTGTTCTGTTTGTGGGTCGGCAGCTGGATGGGGTTGATTGTGGTGCCGTTTATAATCGATGCTTACATCACTAAGAAAATTCCGTGGAGCTGGTGGCACAAGAGCAACAATCTTGCGTTGCGCACCGTGATGAGTTGGGTAGATGCCATAGTGTTTGCGCTCGTGGCGGTGTACTTTATCAACTTGTTTTTCTTTCAAAACTATGTTATTCCCAGCTCTTCGCTCGAAAAGAGCCTTCTTACAGGCGACTATCTCTTTGTTAGCAAAGTGAGCTACGGCCCTCGCAAACCGATGACGCCGCTTCACATGCCGCTCACGAGTCATACTATCCCTGTACTCGATATTAAGAGCTATTTCGACAATCCGCACTGGGCTTACGACAGGGTTAAAGGCTTTGGCGAGGTAGAACAGGGCGATATAGTGGTGTTTAATGTGCCCAGTGGCGACACTGTGATTGCCAACTACGACAATCAAGACTATTATACAATTTGTTACGAAATAGGCAAGGCTATCAAGGCTGACCAGGAGGGTTTGAATTTTGATGAGTATGTGAAGTTAGAACAGCAATTGCCTATTGAGGAACAGATAAAGATGAGTAATATAGAGTACGACTATGCTCAGCAGTACATCGAGGCCAATCAGCAGCAGATGGGCAGCAAAAAGGCGCGTCCCGTCGATATGCGTGAGCATTATGTGAAGCGTTGTGTAGGTCTGCCCGGCCAAACGCTCCAGATTAAGAATGGTTTGATATATACCGACGGCAAACAGATGTTCCAGCCCGAGGAAGTGCAGTACAGCTACAAGGTTACGCTCCTCCGGCCGCTGCCCGACGAACTTTGCCGCGAGCTTGGCATCAGCGTTGAGGACCGTTCGGAATTTCTCAGCGGCGATGGATCGGTTATCCGTATGCCTATGACCGCGAAGGTGAAGAATGCGCTCGAGCAGCGCAAGGATTTGGTCAGCAGCATCGAGAGATGCGACGAGGCTGAGAACTATAGACTCTATCCCCACACTTTTAACACCGGTTGGACGGCTAATAACTATGGACCCATTTGGATTCCGAAGGGTGGCGAGACCATTAAGCTGAATGCCGAGAAGTTAGCGATTTATGACCGTTGCATTCGTGTCTATGAGGGTAACGATGTGAAAAATGTCGGCGGTGTTATATACATCAATGGCAAGCCTGCGGACAGTTATACCTTCAAAATGGATTACTACTGGATGATGGGAGACAACCGAGACAACTCTCTTGACAGTCGCTTCTGGGGTTTCGTGCCCGAAGACCACATTGTGGGCAAGCCTATCTTCATCTGGCTGTCGCTTGATCCGGATAGAGGTTGGTTTGACGGCAAAATACGCTGGAAGCGCCTCTTCAGTCTTGTCGACAACATCAAATAACCAGTCTTCAGGACTGGACATAAATATAAGTCCATAGTTATGTGATGTCTTCAGAGTAGTTATAAATAGAAAAACAATATTAAATAAATTAAGATGATGAAAAAAATATTTTTTTGCGTTATAGCGTTGTTTAGTGTGCTTATTATGAGTGCTCAGAGCGAGCATCAAATACAGATTTGGGCTGATGGCGAAATTGCCGACGAGGATTACAAGGATGCTGTGCTGCATTGCTATCTTGCCGACAATCCAAATGGAAAAGCTATAATCGCTTTCCCCGGTGGCGGCTACGAATATGTCTGTATGTCCTACGAGGGGTGGGACTTTGCGCCTATTTTCAACAAGGAGGGCATATCTTTGTTTGTGCTTAATTACCGTTTGCCAAAAGGTCGCTACACTGTGCCAATGGCAGATGCGGAAAAGGCTATGCGTATAGTACGCAGCCATGCCGCAGAGTGGGGAATAAATGAAATAGGCATAATGGGAAGCAGCGCCGGAGGCCACCTTGCCACTACTCTTGCCACTCATTACAGCGACAGCATCACGCGTCCGGATTTTCAGATATTGCTTTATCCCGTTGTGAGCATGGAAAAGATGGTTACTCACCTTGGTTCGCGCAATGCCCTGCTTGGAAACAATCCCGACCAGGAGCTTGTGCACAAGTATTCCAATGAATATCATGTTACGAAAGATACTCCGAGGGCTTTCATAATTCTTTCTGCCGGCGACAAGGGGGTAAATCCTCGCAATTCCCTCAATTATGCGCAGGCTCTGGTGGATAATGATGTAAGGGTAGACCTTCATATGTATGAGGGCGGCTATCATGGCTTCGGCTCCCGCGAAAGCTATAGCGAGTACGGCCAATGGACAGGCGAACTGCTCTATTGGTTGAGAAAGAAGAAGTAAACAGTATTTGATGGAGAGAGAACTGCACTATGTGTGGCGCAATCGTATATTTCCCGCTACCGGACTGATAACTACGGAGGGGAAAAAGATAAGCGTACTCTCTTCCGGACTTCATAACAAGGACGCAGGGCCCGACTTTTTCTGCGCTGATATCATTATTTGCGATGAAAACTTAATGGGTAACGTGGAAATACATGTCCGCAGCACGGATTGGTATCGTCACGGCCATGATAAAGACCCTGCTTACAATAATGTTGTGCTTCATGTGGTGGAGCAAGACGACGGTGAGGCTATTACTCAAGACGGTCGTAAGATACCGCAACTCGTGCTGCCTGTGCCGGAATATGTGAAGGTCAATTATGCACGTTTGCAGGATATTTCCAAAACTCCGCCTTGCTATAGTTATGCTTCTGAGGTTCCTGCCATTATTCGCAACGGCTGGTTTGAGCGTTTGTGCAATGATCGTCTCAAGCGCAAGGCCAATGATATAAAGGAACGCTTGGAATATTGCAACCGCGACTGGGAATATGATTTCTTTATCACTATTGCGAGAGCATTCGGCTTCGGAATAAACAGCGATGCATTTGAACAGTGGGCGCGCATCATACCTTATGGAGGCATTGCCAAACATCGTGATAACTTCGTCCAAGTTCTCGCAATGTTCCTCGGGCAAGCAGGTTTTATCGGCAACAATTCGCAGTATAGCGAGCTTATTTCTGCATCTCTTGAGGACTTAAACGCAAAAGACCTGCACATTCCGGAATGTGCGCACAAGCCTCCTTTAGAGATTGTGGAGAGGGAGTATAAATTCCTCGCGGATAAATTTTCGCTTATCCCTATGAGTAGCCATGTCTGGCGTTTTATGCGCACTCGCCCGAGCAATTTTCCTATTGTCAGAATTATTCAGTTAGTGCGTCTTTACAATGCAGGCCATGTTCGCCTCTCTGCTGTTATCGAAGCCGATACATTAAATGAAGTCCACGACATTTTTTCATCGGTTCGTTTGTCAAAATCAACAGTCAATCTTCTTATTATAAATGCTGTAGTGCCAATGTTGTATTCCTATGGACATTACAAAGGAATTCCTCAACTTTGCCTTAAATCTCAACGATTTCTCCGCGAAATTCCTGCTGAAAACAATAAATATACACGACTTTGGGCACAAACTTCACTACCAATCGCCAATGCAGCAGAATCTCAGGCCATAGTCCAACTGATTAGCCGTTATTGTGAACGCCATGATTGTTTACGTTGTCAACTTGGTCATCAATATATTAAGCATATGAAATAATAATAAAAGTATTAAATAAAACGACGGCAAATAATTATGCCGTCGTTTTATAATATTTCTAAAAATCGGTCTTTAGTATTTTAATATCAAAAGAGCGATTCTTTTTCGTTACTTTCTGTTCCTTCGTCCAATATAGAGTTTACGTTAAATCGATTGCTGCGTGCTTCGCCGCCTTCCGTACCACTTATACTAAGAGAAGTCATTAGCATTGGTAGAGGAAGTTGTACATTATCTATATTTGGTTTTATATAATGCTTTTTTTCCATTACTTTTTGATTTTTTTATTGTTAATAATATAGATACCATTTTCCATTTCATCGAGGGCATTGTGTATATTTACACCTTTACGGAGCAATTTGCCGTCGATACTGTAAATATTGACTATTTTCGGACTAGTTGCATCGTCGGCGCCGATATTATTGATGCCAGTTATGTCGTCAATTACAATAACATAGGAGTTAGCACCTGTTGTTTGTTCATTTATAAAGGCGCGGAAAGCCGGAATGCTGGCAGTTTCAGTAGCAGTAGCGAAGGCGCTGCCAGTTGAGTTGAGAATAAGTTTTCCTGTAGCCTCACCAGCCGGGATAAGGCGGTAAGTACCGAGCAGTTCGCCGCTCTCAAGATTTTTTTCATCGGCAATTTTCACGTTATTAGCGACAAAGCTGATTTCATTCGCGTTACTCTTATATAAGAATGGGGTATTAGCCTTCACAATGTCGTTAATTTCGCTGAAATTGATTACGTTGCCGTCTACAGATGCGTTACTGAGAACCATAATGTCTTCCGGAATATTGAAAGAGTAGGGAAGAACGCAAGAATACCAGCCTTCAGTATCAAGTTCACTCTTGCTGTAAACAGCATTGACTGCAGTAAATCCGGATATAGGGGCAAAGTCGGCCTTATCAGTGAGAACAAGGTTTTGACACAGCCCATCGACAACCACGTTGTTTATCTCACCGGACACATCAGTAAGTCCCGGAAGATAAATGATGCTGTTTTTGCTAACATTGTCTACACTGACTACTGCATCATGCACCTCGGCGATACTTGGCTGCAGCCAAGTGCCTGTAAGGTCTACCGAAGTAATGGTAGTATTGCCGGTAACGCCGGATATAGCGTCAACCACTGCGTCAGTGTTGGCAGCAGTACCGGTAAGAGTTATAGTTCCGGTAGCATCGTCGTAGCTTGTCTTAAGATTAGAGGGTGTGGTGTAAGCATTGTTAGTCAACTCCTCTATATTGGTATTAACGTAGATGATAGAGTAGCCGTAACCGTTATGAGAAGTGGGAGTACCTTCGTATAACAGGCCGATGCGACCATCTTGCTGCACACACATGGTGCTATAAGCGGCATCGCCGTTACTAATCTGCCGACCGAGTGTCCAATTGGCGGCATTTGTGAAAGTATTGACATTATTGTAGTCATTTTCATTGGTAATGTCTTTATAATACACGCCGATATTTGCGCGATTAGGCCCTAAAGGTACTGAAAGCAGCATAATTTTGGCAGCACTGTTGTCCTCAGCTTTCACAGCGTCGACCACAAGCACCTCACCATTGGTGCTGTTGTTGATACCGAGGGTGAGGTTGCCACCGGTGCCCCAAGTGCCGGTAGCATTCTCCTTGTCCGTGTAAGTAAAGATGTTAAAGCAGCGACCACCGTAGAGACGACCACTCAACAAGATATTGCCGTCAGGCAATTCCTCTACCTTAGGTTCATCGCTCTGCGAGAGAGCCTTCACACCAGCGTCACCACCGAGCAGTTTCCACGTCTCGCCGAAGTCATCAGAGTAGACAACATAAGCACCACCTATGTTTTTGCCCCTTACGAGCATAGCCGAGTACAGACGGTGGTATGCAGCGCCTTCAGCCTTGTAGGAACCCTGTAAAATCTTGCCACTGCCGAAGAAACCGCTGTACGCAAACACACTTGCGCTGGCTTCTTCATCACCATTCTGGAAGATTGCGCCAGTTTCGCCCCAGAATTGAGAAGTAATATCCTCAGGTTTGCTCCATGTCTCTCCGCCGTCGTTGCTGGTGAGGCGCGCAATGAACGGACGGTTAGTGGCATTGGCACTACTGTAGACCACCCTGCCGCTAACAGTGATAAGCACCATCTTATTGCTCTCGCGGTCAGCAACAAGCGCAGGATCGCCGTAAGCTAAGCCAAAAACATTGCCATTGAGCGAGCCGTCGCCGTCGGCAATAGTCTCTATTTCGCTCCAAGTGCGCCCATTGTCTTTGCTTATGCGCATCACTTGGTCTACTTCGCCGTAACCCACGTCATTATTGCAGGGGCGATAGTCAAATATAGCCACGAGATTGCCGTTTGCAGCCTTGGCAATGGCAGGAATGCGGTAGGGATGTCCGTCTTTGGGCGAATAAGCGAGATTTTGATACTCCTCGTCGTTGCCACTGAAGACAATGTCTGTACCATTCACGCGCACATCATATCCATGATAAGCCTCAGCACTGATATTGCTGATAGAGTAGCCGTCAGTGAGGAACAGCTTGGCATTGTGAGCCTCACTGATATTTGTAATTGTTGCGTTAAAAGGATTAGCACCGCTGACAGTGTAGTTAACATGTCCCCAGATATAGTTTGTTTCGGGATAGCGCGTTGCCTTATCTAAACTAATCGACACCTCAGCTTCTTGAACAATTATTTCATACGTCCAGTGAGAGCCCGAATTTTTCTCGCCACAGTCGTAGAACTTGCAGTCGCCGCCATTACCACCAAACATATTGAGGCTCATGCTGTCGTCGGCGTCAGAAAGCGTGATACCTAAGCGCGGATTGGTAGCGTCGTCGGCATAAGTCTTGATAAGTTTCCATGTGGCAGCCTCATCAGCCGCAGTCCAAGTGGCCGCAGTGCCGCTATTGGTGTTGGCCGCTGTCAGGGCATAGTCAGCACCTTTGGCACGGCTGTAAATCTTGAAGCTCTCAGCGCTTCCCACGAAAGCAATAAGTTGCTCCTCCGAAGCAATGTTCTTGCTCTGTGTGCCTAAGGTGCTGCCGTCGGCAGTAGCATACATAAAATAGTTACTATTACTGCAGTTGCCGATGCGTAACCACTTAGCATTGTCAAGACTCTCGGATATAATCAGATCAATGTCTAAAGAATACTGCACACTCACCGTAGTGCCGTCAAGAGTAACTTCGCTCGCTTTATAACCGTCCACAGGAGTGGCAGTGAAGTCGGCAGCCGTAACAGAATTGTTGAGTACCCAAGTACCACCGTTGAGCACAGCTGCATTACCGATATAGCCCTCGCCGTTATAAATCAGCTGGCCGTTAGCAGTACCGCTGATGCTGGCAGTATATACGCTGGCGTCAACTTCTTCAAGCATAAAGTCGGTAGAACCACCTGCTGCGCAAGCAGCTGATCCATTTTGATTCCATCTATAATCATTATGAACATATAGGTAGCGTCCACCACCAGTGCTGTTTGCGGCAGAATAGAATGAGTAACACCCCGCGTTTTTAGCATCAGTCAGCAGATTGAAATTATAAGGCGCGTTGCTGAGGTTTCTCCAGCCGAGATAAGTGCCGTCGCCAGCCGCGCTGGAGAACGTATAGTTGTCGCCGTCCTTATGACACACCCAATAACCATAGTTATTATCTATGCTGACATCAGCAGGATTGACAACAGCCTCATTATTGGCAATCTGATAGAGCGTACCACCATTCTGATAGCTATAAATCTTGTACACTCTGTTGTCCTTCGGCTCTTTGAACTCAACAGAGTAGCTCTCTATTTGAGTAGCACTGTTGACAGCGTTAACATAGTCATTGAAATTATAATAAGTCTTGCCGTTAAGAATAGCAGAAGCCTGGCCAAAGCCATTACCGAAGACATCCTTGTAAGGTTTAGCCGCATATATAGCATCAAACCTCTGTATAGCCAACGCAGCCGCGTCGCTAACCTCAGTATTCACGCCGTCAAATGTCAGAGCCGAGGTAAAAGTGCCGTTATAATAAGGAGTCTTTGAATTATCCAACGCGCCGTTTTCCTCTTTGAGGATATAACACCCTGTTTGATCCGTATTGTTATCATATCTCCTGTCATTGGTTATATATACCTTGCCCTCCTTTTGCTCATCAGTGGCAGTAACATTACCATCGCTGTATCCGGAGAGAAGATCAACGGCAAACTCGTTGATAGCATAATCAACATTAAATGTTTCATTAACTGAGTGATATGCAAGGTAGTAACCATTAGCATTATTCACGAAAATAAAGCGGACATTGCCGTCAGCATTGGTATATTTGTGCGCCACAAAATCCGAACCAGTAGTGTTTTCAACTCCTTTAACTTCAGTCCCGTTAGCAGTGAGTCCCCAAGACTTGTTTTGATCCTTAGAAATGAAGCTAATGTTGTAAACCTTGCCGTCTTTAGGCAAAGCGTTGTGCTTAAGGTAAACCTTAAAGGAACTAACACAGAAATAGTTTGCTAAAGTTTCGGCGTTAGCGTAAATCCAGAAGTGAGTGGAGTTAGTTTCCAAGTCGCTTACAGTGAAAGTAGTTTGAGAGCCACCCAACGAAGTGCCGGTATATGTCTCATTCGTGTCTATATAGTACGGACAGTAGGCAGGACTATAACTGAAACACTCAATCTCGTATCCTACAATGGTGTAACCTTTAGGAGCAGTGATTACAACCTTTTCTGCAGTCTTTGGAGCAGAAGGTTTAATCTTAAGGCATGGAATATTCCAAATAGTCTCTTTGTTAAACTCACCTGCCGTTAGCGTAACACCCGCAAAGCCGGTCTGAGCAGTGGAAGTAAGAACATTACCATTCAACGTGCTGAGAGTAGGATAGGTCTCAGTAGTACCATCCACAAGAGTACAGATCTTATCATACTCCAACTCGTCAGCAAGACTAACAACACTTAGCCCCTCATCGCTCGCGTAAGTCGCTGATTCATAGGGGGGGGCAGAAATGTAGGCAGTAGCAGCCCACACACCGCTTAGGCCAATAACAAGACCCAAAGCAAGATAAAGAAACTTTTTCATAGTATTTTTGGTAATATGTTAATAATTTTATACGTCCTAAACAGCCTCTGAAAACGTTACAAAACGTTATTCGGAAAGTGCAAATATATATTTTTTTAATAAATAACCATATATTTTAATTCAAAATAATAAAATAACCCCCATTTATCACACAAAACACATCAACTTTCGCCTCTAAAACTCCTACCAATCTTCTTCCAGCACTCCACCTCTGCGCATCTTATCCCCTCAAAATATTTACATATCCCCCTCGAAAATACACCTAACCTCGTTGAAGTCCATATAAATGTCGTGCGCGCGCGATTTTTGAGCCTCGGCGCGCGTAGAAATGTCGTGAAGAATGAAAAAA
>JAFLUU010000074.1 GCA_022508585.1 Prevotellaceae bacterium
GACTATCGTAACGGTATGTTGCGCGTAACGGCTTCCGTGCGTAACCTAACAGGGCGCAAGGCCGAGGATTATCGTATCCGCTACAGCCTTTATGCCAACAATCTCTATCAAGACGACAATACGCTCGTGAATACTACCGAGAGTGCGCTCTTTACCGTGGGCAAGGAGAGTGAACAGCAGTCGCTTACGGCTATCTATCTCGCCAATCCTAAGAAATGGTCGGCCGAGGAGCCTAACCGATATACACTGGTAGCCGAGCTGATAGACAAGAAGGATCAAACAGTGGAGACCGTGTCTACTATCGTGGGTTTCCGCAAGGTTGAGATAAAGGATACGCCTGCTGAGAAAGATGAGTTCGGCAAAGCGGGACGCTATTATTATATAAATGGTAAGACGGTCAAGCTTAAAGGCGTCAACCGCCATGAAACAAATCCTGCAGTGGGTCATGCTATCACTCGCGAGCAGATGGAGAAGGAGATTAAGCTGATGAAGTTAGCCAATATCAACCATGTGCGCAACTCTCACTATCCCGACGCTCCGTATTGGTACTATCTGTGCAACAAATACGGCATTTATCTCGAGGACGAGGCCAATATCGAAAGCCATGAGTATGGCTATGGCGATGCGAGCCTCTCTCACCCCGAAGAGTGGAGGCCTGCTCACATCGCGCGCCTTATGGAGATGGTTCATTCCAACATTAACAATCCGTCTATCGTAATTTGGAGCCTTGGCAATGAGGCTGGCCCCGGCCACAACTTCAAAGCTGCCTACGACAGCCTCAAGCTGTACGACACCAGCCGTCCCGTGCAGTATGAGCGCAACAATAGCATCGTAGACATGGGCTCTAACCAATACCCCAACGTAGGTATGACTCAAAATATCGCCAGCGGCAAGGGCGGATACAAGTATCCCTTCCATATCTCCGAGTATGCTCACTCAATGGGCAATGCTGTGGGCAATCTGGTCGACATTTGGGATGCCGTCGAGAGTAGTAACTTCATTTGTGGCGGTGCAATCTGGGATTGGGTGGATCAAGGTATATGGAACTACACTGCTAACGGCCAGCGCTATGTTGGTTACGGCGGCGACTTCGGCGATTCGCCCAACGACGGCCAGTTTGTGATGAACGGCATTATGTTTAGCGACCTTGAACCTAAGCCGCAGTATTATGAGGTGAAGAAAGTGTACCAGAATGTGTCTGCAAAGATGATTGATGCAACGACTGGCGAAGTGGAGATATATAACAAGAACTACTTCACCGATCTTTCGCAATACATCGGCGAGTGGAGTCTCTGGAAAAACGGCAGTCAAGTCAATGTCGGCGAGATTAACCTCGACGGCCTCACTCCGAGAACCCTCAAGAAGGTACAATTAGCCTATGATTACGATGAACTTGACCCAGAGGGCGAGTATTTTGTAAAACTTCAGTTCATTCTGAAACATGCCACCCCTTGGGCTGATGCCGGCTATGTGCAGGCGGAAGAGCAGTTCCTCGTCAAGCAGGGCGACAAACCGATGTTGTATGCCGATAACCCTGATCTCGGCCCTCTGACTGTTGATTCTACCGACGCGCAGGTCAATATCAAGGGGCAGGACTTCGTTCTTAGCATCAATAAGACTGATGGTGCAATCTCTGTGCTTCGTTATGATGACATCAATATGATTACTCCTGGTTGTGGGCCGCGTCTGAATGCTTTCCGCGCTTTTACCAACAATGACAACTGGTTCTACTCCAAGTGGTTTACCAATGGTCTCCACAACCTCCGCCATAAAGCCCTTGGCCACGAGTTAAAACACAACGCCGACGGCTCGCTGACTCTTGCCTTCACTATTTGGAGTCAGGCTCCCAATGCTGCACGGCAGGTCGGCGGCACTGATATGAACTTTTTCGGTCCTTATAAGAGCCGCATCGAGGAACTGACCGATCGCACCTTCGGTCCGGATGATTTCCACTTTATCACGCGTCAGCTTTACACAATTCACCGCGACGGCTCCATCGAGTTGCAGGCTGGCATACTGAGTAGTGATCCCACACTCGTACTTCCGCGCTTGGGCTACCAGATGCAGGTGCCTAACGCCTTGTCTAAATTTGAATACTACGGACGCGGCCCTGCCGGAAACTACAATGACCGCCGTACCGGTTCGTTTATAGAGAGGTTTGCCGGTGATGTGCGCGAGCAGGTGGAGAATTTCCCCAAGCCGCAGGAGATGGCGAACCATGAAGACACGCGTTGGTGCTCGCTTACCAATCAACAGGGCGAAGGACTGCTGTTTATTGCAAATAATAAGATGAGTGTACAAGCTTTGCCGTATTCTGCTGTAGATATGACCACTGCTGCGCACCCGTATGAGCTACCTGAGAACAATACTACCTACCTTAATCTCGATCTTGGCGTTACCGGTTTAGGTGGTACCAGCTGTGGACAGGATCCTCCCTTTGAAAGCGATAGAGTAAAGGGACAAACGCACACTTTCGGTTTCATTATTCGTCCGATCAAGGGTAATGATAATCGTAGCGCGATGGCAAATGTTAAGCCTGTTACTAAAGAACCGGTGCTTATTGAGCGTGATGCCAAAGGCGAGATTTCTATTTTTGCTGAAAATGAAGGTTCTATAATTTACAGCATTGATGGAGGTAAGCCGCAGGACTATAATGCTCCGTTTACCTTCAAACAAGGTGGCACGATTTGCGCTTGGCAGGCAGGTAACGAGTTGGCAGCTGTCAGCGTCGACTATCCGAAAATTTCAACCATACAAACAAAGGTTATTTTCGCCAGCAGTGAAGAGAACAAGGCAGAAGATACTCCTGCTGCCAATCTTGTGGACGGCAATCCTTCCACTTTCTGGCATACGATGTACTCCGTAACTATGGCCAACTTCCCACATTGGGTTGACTTCGACTGTTTGCAACAGTGTACGCTTACAGGATTTAGTTATCTGCCGCGTCAGGATAGTCCCAACGGCAATATTAAAGATTATGAAATTTTTGTAAGCCAAGACGGTACCAATTGGGGGGAACCGATTTATAAAGGTTCATTTGCCAATAATCGGAATATTAAGAAAGTAATGTTTACCAAGCCTGTACAGGCGCGTTATCTACGATTCCGTGCTCTTTCAAACCAAGCCGGCGATGATTACGCCACTGGTGCAGAGTTTAGTATTATGGCGGAGTAAAATAGATATAGCCAGTGCGTTATTCCATGCGTTAAGTTTGGAATAACGCATTGGCTTATGCTAAAAATATTTAAAGTATTTGCAACATTAGAAGAAAAGCTGTAATTTTGCGCCTAAAATAAAGTGGTAGAGTGGGGTTCTGCCGACAAAAACGACATGGCTCTAAGGAAATTGTTCTACATATTCATCTCTACGGTCATACTGATGAGTTCTTGCCATAGTATCAGTACGGTGTTGAAAAATACTGACCGTGATTATAAACTCGAGACGGCGAAACGGTATTTCGCTGAGGGTAAATATGCCAATGCCTTTATGCTTCTTGAAAATGTACTGCCGAGTTTGCGAGGTACGCAGGCTGGTGATGAAGCTTTGTTCTTGGCAGGAATGTGTAAGTTCAGCATGCGTGATTACGATGCGGCTGCAGAACTGTTTAAGCGTTATTATTCACGCTCTTATCCTAATGGAAAATTTGTTGACGAGGTACGTTATTATTCTGCGGTATCTTATTTTGAATCTACTTATCCCGTGCGGCTCGACCAGACTACTACTTATGATGCAATCAAGGAAATTCAGGCGGCAATGGAGCATAATCCGGAAAGTAAGCATTATGAAGCACTACAGCAGATGCTATTTAAAATGCAAGACCGGTTGGTAGAAAAAGAATATCTCGCTGCAAAATTATATTATGACCTTGGAGATTATTTTCTAAACTGCCTTATGGGAGGAAGCAATTATGAAGCTTGTGTTGTTACCGCTCAAAATGCAATCAAAGACTACCCATATTCGCCGCGCAAGGAGGATTTTGCAATCCTGATATTAAAAGCGAAATATCATTTGGCAGAAAGTAGCGTCGATAGTAAAAAATATGAACGCTATAATGATACAGTTGATGAATATTATGGCTTTGTAAATGAGTTCCCGCAGTCTAAGTTTATGCAAGACGCCAAATCTATATTTGACAAAGCGGATAAAGAACTTCATAGCAAACGCCTGCAACAGTATGCTACGGAAGAAGACGAAGCGTAGCTATTGTTGTTTTATAACGTTGATTACTAAAGTTTGAACATTAAATACAAAAAAAATGAACTACAAAAAAACTAATGCACCTGTTACTACGAAGACCCGCAACCTCATGGATTTCGCTGAACCCACAGGCAATATATATGAAAGTGTTGTTATTATGGGCAAGCGTGCTAATCAAATATCTTCCGATATCAAGACTGATCTTAATCAAAAGCTAAAAGAGTTTGGTGGGAAGAATGATTTGTTAGAAGAGGAGTTTGATAATCGGGAGCAGACTGAGATTTCACGTTTTTATGAGCGTATGCCGAAACCCAGTTTGATGGCTGAACAAGAAATGCTCGATAATAAAATCTATTTCCGCAATCCTCGCGAAGAAAAGAAGTTTAAATAGTATCCACGATGTGAACCTTTTGTTCCATTTCTTTACTAAAAAGGAATGTGAAATGCAGTAAAAATATAGAGCGTTTATGATTCAACGAATACAAACAATTCATTTGTTATTATCGGCAGTTTGTTCTATATGTGCTTTGATACTTGGATTTTTTGCTCCTCCAGTTTCAATAGTTAAGACAGCTTTCGAAGGTTCTATGGAGTGGGGTAGAATTGTATACGTTGGTCTTATTGTTGTGGGAGTCGTGCTCGCTGCATGGAGTGTGTTTTTGTTTAGAAACAGAATTTGCCAGATTAAGGTTGTTAAACTTAGCATTTTAGCTTATTTGCTGAGTTATGCCGTAATTATTGCCGCTGCAATAGTTAATAACTGCGATGCTTCATGGCGTAGCGAGATTGTTTTGTTGCCTGTGATAAGTATTGTTTTTAATCTCTACGCATGGCGACGTATTCGCTTCGATGAAAATCTTGTTCGTTCCGCTGACAGATTGAGATAGCAGGTGGCTCTAAACAAAGCAATGCTTATTGGTAACGTAGGGCGCGATCCGAATGTGCGTTATGTTGATGCGGATCGCCCTATAGCAACCTTTTCGTTGGCAACTACCGACCCTGCTTATACTTTGCCTAATGGTACACAAGTTGCCGAGCGTACTGATTGGCATAATATTATCGTTTGGGGTAATTTAGCAAAACTTGTGGAACAATATGTCAGAAAAGGGACAAAACTTTTCATAGAGGGCAGTATACATACGCGCACTTATGAAGATAGGAATAGTATTAAACGTACGATAACAGAAATATGGGCAGACAAAATTGAGTTCTGTTCAGTCGCCCCTAACGCTGACAAGAAATAAGATGATTTTACTGCCAAGTTTACCAAACAGCAAACTATACGTGAGCCAAATCATAGACAATCTTCCTGATTTGGCTCAGATATTTGGCACAGATACGGAAACTTTCGTCAACTATGCCCAGCGCAGTTTCAAGTCTTCGCACCGTCAGCACGAGTGGCTTACCATTCGCGCTATGCTGCGTCAAGCTCTTAGCTCTGATGTTACCATTGCATACGACTCCGAAGGATGCCCATCTCTTAGTGGTCAAGACATCATATATAAAGGAGTCTCTATCTCCCACAGCAAGACTTACGCCGTACTGTTGCTTTCCAAGCAACCCAATGTAGGGGTAGATGTTGAGCAAATATCCCCACGCATTCTGAAACTCGCCCATCGCATTGCGCAGCCTATAGAGCTACCAAATAGATTCTCAAGTATGACTGATACAGAGCAGATTCAATATATCACTACTCTGTGGACAATCAAAGAAGCAGCTTATAAAAGCCTGCCTCATCAGCAAGGCGTAGACCTATTAACAGACATTCTGATCGCTCCATTCAATCTTTACGATACGCCTTTCTCGGTTACTATTGACACAAAGATGACAGTTGCACCCCTCCAAGCCTATTGCCAACAATTTTACGACAGCATTGTGAGCGTCGTAACTTTATTGTAGTTTTTCAATCCTATTGGAGATCGACTAATTTGATTAATACAAACAGAATTTTCCTTATTTATCGTGCCTAAGCACGGCGATAGAGAAAGAAAAAGCAGCACTCCAAAAAGGGAGTGCTGCAATTGTATAAAGACTTAAACAACGTTCTGCTTTAATTGTCCTTGGGCAGCGTTACATTGAACAGACTGGAGTTGGTGTGCTCACGCTTGATGACCGCCTTTAAATCTTCCACTATTTCTGGATAAGTAGAAGCGAGGTTGTTATCTTCATGCACATCGGTTGCCAAATCGTAAAGCTCACAAACGCCAGCTTTTACAACAAGTTTCCAATTACCCTTGCGTACTCCGATCATGTTGGTCTCATGAAATTCCCAATAGAGTGCTTCGTGGCTTTGTTGCGTACCCTCACCAGTTAATGTAGGATAGATTGAGATACCGTCGAACCAGTCGTTGGTAAGTTTGGGGTTCGTGTATTTTTGCTCGTAGTTTTCTATACCTGCAATATCGCAGAATGTCGCCATAAGGTCATAGAAAGCGAATTGGTGATCAGAAACGCTACCAGCTTCTACCTTACCCGGCCAACGCACTATGAACGGAATGCGAATACCGCCCTCATGAACGGATCGCTTAACACCGCGCAACAGGCCATCGCGATTGAAAAATGTTGGATCGGCACCACCCTCCTCATGAGGGCCATTATCAGAAGTGAAAATGAGTACCGTGTTGTCGGCGAGGCCTTTTTCTTCAAGTTTAGCCATAATTTCGCCAACTTGCTGGTCAAGGCGGGTTATCATACCCGCGAATTGGGCATGAGCGATCATCGTAGGATTGTAGCGACTGCCTTGGTCGCCACTAAAAGTCTTCTCTTCACAGTCGCAGAACTTATCTTTGTATGCTTGGAGGATTTCGTCGTCAGGTTGCTGTAACTCTGCGTGAGGCAGTGTGTAGGTAAATATGCCAAGGAAAGGCTGGTCTTCACTCTGACTATCAAGCCATTTCAGTGCTCTCTGATGAATGAGATCTGCCGAATACTGAGCACGTTGATTATAGTCTCCTCCGTACATCGCGTGCTGGATATTTTGTTCCATTGTAACGCGATGCGTCTCAGTGTCTCCTGCAGAACTACTATATTCGTTCAGAAAATTAGGATAATATAGGTGGGCTTGGAATTGACAGATGAAACCATAGTACTCATCAATGCCGCGTTTATCCGGAGTCGAGACTGAGCCTTCATAACCGCCAGCCCACTTGCCAAACATCCCGGTAGTATAACCATTATCCTTAAAAATCTCAGGAATAATTACGTGATCGGTAGAGTAGGGCTCTTGACCGGCAACTTGATATTCCACCAAATTATTGTAGCGTGGATCGGCTTTTTGAGTTCCTCCCCAATACTCTTTGTTACCGCGAACATGAGTGTGCCCACTATGCTGACCGGTCATAAATGTGGCACGGGAAGGCGCAGAAACAGGGCTTCCGGCATATGCTTGAGTGAAACGCATACCCTGTGTAGCAAGCCGGTCGATATTAGGCGTGGATATAAGTTGCTGACCATAGCAACCGAGGTCTCCATAACCCATGTCGTCGCACATTATATATAAAATGTTAGGACGTTTTGCCTTGTCAGCTTCATTTTGAGCGACAGCGGTGGCAGTATATGCCGCGAAAGCACTTATAGTGCCGAGAAATATTTTCTTATTCATATTTAATCAAAAGTTAAGTTATAATTTAATTTTCGCAGATGCAACGCCATTAGCAGTAATAGCCTTAACTATATATACACCATCATCAAGGCTCGCGAGAGACAGCACATCGCTCGTTGTACCGGCCACTTTTGCACCATTAGTCGCAAACACCAAAATAGCTTTAACCGGCGCAGCGGAACATACCATTATCTCCGAATTATCATAAATGATTCGAGCGTCACTATCGTCTGTGGAAAGAATACTTTTATCTATGCCCGTCAACTCCGAAGTCTCCGGAGAGAAGAATGCAGTGAGCGTGCGAGGTAAAGCCGATGCCGCTACTTCATAATTGCTCTCTATGCTGACAATACGATAGTTCTCACTCCAATAAAGAAACATAGAATTTCCTTTTGCATTTGCGGAAGCTATTCCGTTTGCCCAGTCCGCTTCTCCTCTTTTCGGATCGTTTACTTTTACAATAGGATTAACAAGTTCTGCACCCTCTTCTACCACATTAAGAAGTAAATCTAACACCTCGCCATGAGTATCGTCGTCTGCCCCGGCGAGACCATTATCTGTAACACGTAGGCGAACACGTGTCTTTCCAAGTGCAGCATTTGCGGGAACGGCAAAAGTCGTGTTGAGTTCTTGTGCGGTAGCCGCGATTTCCTGTTTCTCCTCGAAGTATCCGTCTCTATCCCAATCAAAATAAAGATAAACTTTATAACTACCTGGTACACGATTCAGCGTTATAGTAACGGGAATGGCAGTATCGCCTTTTACTGCTGTAACAGCATCGCGAGTAAGGAATACATACTTGTTTGTCGGAGCAGTAGCATTAGCATTAGAAATGTCATTGTTTACAAAAGTAGACATCGGGTAACGAAAATCTTTACCTATCGTCATCTTCTGAACATATACATCGCCGGTGCTGCCGCAAGGCATCTTGTATATCTGGTTCTTGAGTGCAAATTCGCTACGAGCCGTTACAAAGGTAAACTCACTCTCGTCGCCAAGTTGCAGTGTTTGCTCATCTGCACTAAAATGATATGGAGCAAAGCCTTCAGTGGCGCCAACAATGTACTGTTTTCCCTCGTTGATAGCCTCATTGTCAACAACATTAACAATCTGATAGCCGCCGGTGCTGTTAGACTTGCCGACAAAATACCATTGCTGCGTCTTGCTTAATGGATTTAAGTCTTCCCAATTACCGCTGGCATCATAAGCCAATCCTTTCTCGCTGACTATATGGTAAGCTGCACTGACACTGCCAATCTCCGCCGACGGAGTAAATGGTTGCACCTCGTAAAGGTCGCCGCTCTCCTCAATGCTCCAATAAGAGCCCACATTACCGGTGCCGGTATAGTAAGTGATAACATAAGACGATGCGCCGTCTTTGTTAAGACCGCGTCCGGCGGAAGCGTCGGGCGTGTCGTAGTTGTTGCAGTCCGTAGACGATAACCAGAAGCAGTTGTTGTTAGCACCGGTCGTGGTAACAGGGCCTCCTACATAGTACTCTTGAGGCTGTTCGCTTACCGACACTCGTGAAGCAGAGCTCTGCGTCATATTACATGAGCCGAGATAATGTCCGGTAGCCGTATTCTGGATATAAAAGCAATTCTCCTTGTCAGTCGGAATGAACTTCCAGAAGATTTTATTTGATATTCCGTAGTCGCCTACCACAAGGCTGCCGTCTGCCTGCTCTGTGATATAGCTCGTAGAGTTGTTCTGCCATTTAATAGTGTACACCTTAGCCTCATTGTGGTCGGGACCGTCAGGAGTAGGCTCGGGCTCGGGCTCATAAGGCGCAGAGCCATCACCCAGCACAATGGCTTGCAGACCAAAGAAACACCCAACGTTTTCTACGCCCTTGGTAATGGTAATAGACAAGGTAAGCGGGTCAGTAGACACAACATCGCTGCTCGCAGTCGTCTCCCAATGCTTGTTTGCACCGGTAATGCCGGCAGCAATGTCGATGTTACTGTAGGACACGAAGTCCTTGCCATTCACATCTACATCAACATTGAACTGGCGCGCCTTTCCGTCCGATGTACTCTGATATGCGCCGGAAGCATTAAAGGCGTGAATGTACAGTCCCGCCGCGTTGAACTTAAACCCCTCGGGCAGTCCGGTGATTTCAAGCTCCAGATTGATTGTCGGCGACGAGTTGCCGTTAACATTGGGGCAGATGATTGTATTGTCGCTCAACCCCATCAGAGCATGAGAGCTCTTGCTCACCGTAGCAGTTGCTCCTGCCACACCGCTAACCGCAACGGTAAAGTCTGTAGCCCCCGTCCCGATGCGATTGAAAGTTAAAGTTACACGGTCAGCTGCCGAAGCCGTGGTAAATATCCACGCCAAGGCAAGAAGACCTAAAAGAAAACTTTTTTTCATGGTTAGTAAATTTATAAATAATTGTTATCTCTTTTTCTTGTCTAAGCAAACTCTGCCGCAGCCGTGGCCATCTGCTTGTCAGTCATCATCGACATGGTAGCCTTTGGTTACATTTCAGGGCAAAGATAGTAAATTTCTTCTTATAACCACCAAATTCACAATCATTAAAGATATAAATACCTTTTTTGTTCGCAACGGATAAGCAGTAACACTCCTCTATGCTACATAAAAGTACTTCTACATTCTACCAAACAACCTTCACAACTTTTCTTTGCCCTTCCACATCACCTTCTCGCTTCACCTTACCGCTTTTTTGCCCCTCCGCAATGCGTTTTAGCTCCTCAAAATTTTATCTATCTCCCTCAAAATTGCGCAATACCTCGTTAAAGTTCGTACAAAAGGCCTCGAAATCTGATTTTTGGGCCTCGGCGTTTGTATTTTCATCGTGAAA
>JAFLUU010000075.1 GCA_022508585.1 Prevotellaceae bacterium
GCCTTTCGGCGTGACGATGCGGCTCCGGCTCGCGACCCCTATGGGGTTGTCCGCTGCGCTCTCGCAGTTGTTTTGTTCGTGCACCGCTCTAAGAGCGACGTTCACGACAATTGTTGTCTCGCCTACGCTTTTTGCACACCGCCTGCGGCGACTGTGCTACTGTGGCTCGCGTATAGGTCGCGAAGGCTGCGCCTTTATGCGAACTTTGAAGGGGTAAGGTGCGGCGCGATGGGCTATTCGTGCAGATTTAAGGAGCTTGGATAATGTGGGCACGACATCAGACGATGTTCTTACGGCATTTAATTCCGTCTGTTGGCTGAAAAAAATATATGATTATTTATTGCTGCCGGGGCGATAGGGCAACTCAAACTCTTCGCGACTATTGTAGTCGATGAGGAGGTCGGTGGAGTCGTTGGGGTGGGTGTCGATGCCGGCGTCGAAGTGGCCGTCGTAGACTTTGACGCTAACTTTGGTAAGCCCGGAGGAAATGAAACCGAGCTTCTCGGCTGCGCCATAGCTGAGGTCGACAATGCGTCCGCGGCTGAAGGGACCGCGATCGGTTACCTTGACAATGACTTCCTTGTTGTTGCGCAGATTGGTTACCTTGAGCAGTGTGCCGAACGGGTGTGTGCGATGAGCGCAAATCATGCTGTCTTTATGGTAGCGCATACCGTTTGCCATGCGGCTCTTGACCTGCTTGGCGTAGTAGGAGGCGATGCCTATCTGGACTGCGCTGCTGTCTTGGTGCTGTGCGCTTATTATTACTAAGCTGCAGAGGGCTGTAAGGAGGGTTGCGATAAGTGTTTTCATTGGTATTGATATGGTTAAGGACGGGTTATGCGGCGCAGCTGCCATAGCGCGAGGGTGCCTATTACGGCGCCGGCGCAGAGCAGTGCGGCGTAGTGGGCGTTGCTGCCTATAGCCTCGCGCAGGAGGTTGGTGTCGGGGCTTATGTCGGGATTGGCGAGCATGGTGAGGACGCTGACGGCATTGTTGAACACGTGGCAGAGGAGGGAAGGCCAGAGGCTGCCGGTGATGACGTAGAGCCAGCCGAGAAGCAGTCCCATGATAAAGGCAACTAACATCTGGGCGGGGTTCAAATGAAGCAGGCTGAAGATGATGGCGGAGAGGACGACTACACTCCATGCGGGGAGCTTGTGCTCCTCTATCAGTGAGCCGGCTATGCCGTAGCGGCAGGCTACTTCTTCTGCCACGGGGCCAAGGAAGACGATTGAGAGAAGGCCAATGGGGGTGTGGCTAATGGTATAGAATATCTCGATGTTGTTGTCGGGTAGCGCGAGGTGCTCCGCCAGTGCTTCGGTGAGCATTATCAGCGAGACGGCGGCTATGACTGAGAGGCTGA
This sequence comes from Prevotellaceae bacterium, assembly GCA_022508585.1. GTDB lineage: Bacteria > Bacteroidota > Bacteroidia > Bacteroidales > Bacteroidaceae > UBA6382. The sequence goes on from JAFLUU010000075.1 coordinate 1,364, forward strand.
GGATTGGCAATGCTTTGCTTGTATTCACTCTCCAGCGGAAGGGTGTGCCCCAGCCGTGGCGGCAGATGAGGATTGTGGCCACGATAGTGAGCAGGCTGCTCGTCATCAGGGCGCACGAGATGAGGGTGGGGGAGGTTTGTAGTGCTGAGATGGCGCTGCTGCTCTCTGCGCTGCCTGATAGAGCCGAAGCTATTAAGATAATGAGGCCTGCTGCCACTTGTGAGAGCAGAAATGCGCCGATTATAAAGAGGGATTTCTTCATTTGCGAGTGGTATGTGGGGCTTTGGCCGGGGGAGATTATGTAAAATAGGAGTCGTGAGTGAGCCTTGCTGCTGCAAGGTCGCGCTCCAACTGCAGGCGGAGCTCATCGGGCGAGGCGAAGTGCTGCTCTTGACGCAGCAGACGGAGGAAGTCTACGCGCAGGTGCTGTTCGTAGAGGTCGCCGTCGAAGTCTAAGAGGTGCACCTCCACGCGCTGCTGCGTGAGGTCGCCGAAGGTAGGACGGTTACCAATATACAGCATACCTGCGTAGCGCTTCTCGCCGACATGTACGCTCACGGCGTATGCGGCATGGTGCGGCAGCATCTTGTTGGGGTCGGTCAGGGCGAGATTGGCGGTGGGAAAGCCGAGGGTGTGGCCTATGCGGTCGCCGCGCACTACGGTGCCTTCCACGCTGTAGGGACGGCCTAAAAGGCGAGCGGCGAGAACGACGTCGCCGTCGTCCAACGCTGTGCGAATGGCAGTGGAAGAGGGGCGCAGGTCGTCGGTCAGTGTTAGTTCGTCGGCTCGCATCACTTGCAGACCGACTTTTTTGCCTATGCTGGCGTAGTTGGCTATGGTTTTGCCGCGGCGTTGCCCGAAGCGGTTGTCGTATCCCATCAGCAGGACACGTCCGTTAAGGCGGCGCACGAGTATCTGCGCCATGAAGTCGCGCGCGCTTGTGGCGGCGAGCTCCGGAGTGAAGTCTAAGAGGGCAACATAGTCGATGCCGAGTTCCTCTATCAGGGCGAGTTTTTCGTCTAACGTGGTGAGTCGGACATGCGCAGGGTCGGCAGCGGCTAATGTGGCTGTGGGGTGCTCTTTGAAGGTAACGACCATTGATGTCAGTCCGCTCCGCAGGGCTTCTGCTTTTAGCTGGCGCAGAAGATATTGGTGGCCGAGGTGTACTCCGTCGAAAGTGCCGACTGTTTGCACGCAGGGAGCGGCTATAGCGGCAGGGGCGGCGATGTCGATGATAATCATAGGCGATGTTTTGATAATCGTGCCCTTACTTGATAATGCTTTCTAAGCGAGTTACCCAATCGCCGTCGGTGGAATGGAGGGTGTGGAAGCCCAAAGTTGCCGCGGCATCGAGGTTAAGCCGATTGTCATCGATAAAAATGGTCTCGTCGGCCTTAATCTGTGCTTGGTCTAAGACGGCTTGATAGATTTCCGGCTCGGGTTTTTCAAGGTGCATCTTATAGGAGAGGAATACCTGCGTGAACCAGTGCATGATGTTCTGTCCTTGGTAAATCATGCGCTCGTTGCTGAGGTGCTCCCAGTGCAGTTCGTTGGCGTTGCTCAGGATATAGAGGCGGTGAGTGGCGCGTAGGCGGTCGAAGGCAGCGAATCGCTCCTCGGGTATGTCGCCTAAGACGCTGAGCCACGCGTCGCGTATCTGCGCGTTGGTGGCTTGGGGAGCGCGTCCCTGCTCGCGGATAATGTCGTAGAACTCTTCTACGCCGATCAAGCCTCTGTCGATGAGCTTGAAGACACCTTCAAACTGTGAGTACTGGGTTGGGAAAAGGTTGACTTCGCAACCTAACCGGCGGAAGGCGTTCAGGCATCGCTGCGGGTGCAAATCGCATATTATTCCGCCGAAGTCGAAAAGGATGTTTTTGATTGCTTGCTGTGCCATAGTCGGTTGCAAAGTTAAGCAAAATGTTTGAAATGGTTGTAATGACCATATTTTTTACCGAATTTGGCTGTGCTGCGGCTGCAGCAATGGTGATAAAATCAACGGCGCGCTACGAAAAAACCCCGAGCGGATTGCTCGGGGAAAAATGTGGTTTTGCTCCTCTGAGATGGAGCATAGGGATAGGTTTGCGAGAGAATGAAACCTACTTTATGGTTGGTTTTGATAGTTTTCGTTATTGATGGTCAGCGTGTCGACGGCTTCGCCTGTGGTCTCGCGCGCTACTTCCGAGCCCGACTGGGTGTCGTGAACGCCGGGCTGGCTGTACTCTATGGGCTCGGGGACGCGGCGCGACCAATACTCGCTGGAAGCAACGCCCACGGTGATAATCAGGGCTACGGAGGCCACTGCTTTGTACAGCGGTCTCAACCCTTGGTGGAGCGAGAGGAGGCGTGTCTTCAGCGTCTTGGGGGTACGGGCAGCCTCAAGTGCGGCAATGTGGCGGCGAAGACGCTCATCGAAATCGGCGGGCAGGCTAATGGTGCTCTGCTCCTGTAGTTCGCAAAAGAGCGCTGTGTACTTGGCGAACTGCGCGGGCACTTCTTCCTGCTGGAAAAAGTCTTTGAGCAGGCGCTCCTCGTGAGTGGTGGTGGCGCCCTCGAAGTAGCGGTTGATGAGGTCTTCTATATATCTATATTTCATAGTCTTCGTTGTTGGAACAGGACTTTTTTAATGCTTGCCGAGCGCGGAAAAGGGTTACTTTAACTTGTTCTTCGCTCATTTGCAGGACTCGGGCTATGTCGCGGTAACTCTTGCCTTCGATGTCGCGCAGCTGCACGATGGTGCGTTGCTTAGGAGGCAGGCTGTCGATGAGCTGTCGCACAAAGTTGCGGCGATCTGTGGCGGCGAGCGCGTCAATGGGCGTCTGCGAGTGGTCGGGCGCGAAATTCTCGTGCTGATTTCCTATCTGCTCGTAGTTGCGTCCTGCCCGCTTGAGGGCATCGAGCGCGAGGTTGTGGCTGATGGTCAGCCCGAGCGCCTCCGCATCTTCCGCCGCGTCGATTTGGCTTACCCGTATCCAGAGTCTGATGAGGGTCTCCTGCGTGATGTCTTGTGCTTCAGCGTTGTTTTGCAGCAGCCGCAGCGCAAGTCGGTAGAACTTGTCCTTCAGCGGCATTACATCTTTGGTGAAGTCTATCATTTAAGGCTGACTCTCTATTAGTAGAACGATTGAAAAACAAAAAAGTTACACAAAAGCATAAAGTTTTTGTGTAACTCTTCCTGTGAGATGGACTTAAAAGAACAGCAGACGCTGCAAGTAGTAAGCGCCCATGCCACTTAACATGCCAAGAAAGGCAAGCAGACTGAAATGGCGCATATACCAGCCGAAACTGATTTTCTCCAATCCCATAACGATGACACCCGCTGCAGAACCGATGATAAGAATGCTGCCGCCGGTGCCGGCGCAAAAGGCGAGCAGCTGCCAGAAGATACCGTCCTGCGCAAAATCGCCCGTCGGCTGGATTTCATACATGCCCATGCAGCTCGCAACCAAAGGTACATTGTCAACAATGGAAGAAGCAACGCCTATTACTCCGTTGACAAGGTAGTGATTGCCGCCGGTAATGTCGTCAAGTACTTTTCCGAAACCCATCAGCACGCCGGTGTCTTCCAATGCTGCCACGGCCATGAGTATTCCGAGGAAGAAAAGGATTGTCGACATATCGATGCTATGCAAAACTCGGCTGACGCGGTTGGCGCGATTGTTTTCAATCTTGCGAGCGCTGTAGAAGAACTCGGTAATAATCCAGAGTATGCTGAGAACTAAAATTACGCCCATGAATGGAGGCAGTCCGGTGAGGGTCTTAAACACCGGTACCGACACTAAACCGATGACTCCCACATAGAAAACTACATTGCGCTGGGTCAACGAAAAGTCGTACTTGTCTTCCGTTCCTTCGGGCTCGTCAACAATAGGGCGCAGCTTGCCTTTCATCTGCCAATGGAGGACAATAGCCGGAATAAGTACGGTGATTAGTGAAGGAATCAGCAGCTCGGAGATAACGCCGGAGGTGGAAACATTGCCTTTTATCCAGAGCATAATGGTGGTAATGTCGCCAATAGGAGAAAAAGCGCCGCCTGCATTTGCCGCCAGAACGAGAATACCGCAATATAGCATACGGGTACGCTTGGAAACAACGAGCTTTCGCAACACCATGACCATAACGATGGTAGTAGTGAGGTTGTCGAGAATGGCAGAAAGCAGGAAAGAGATGAATACGACCCTCCACAATAAGGCGTGCTTGCTGCGAGTGGCCAATTTCTGGCGGACAAAGTTGAAACCGCCGTTACTGTCTACAACTTCCACGATGGTCATTGCGCCAAGCAGGAAGAAAATGATCTCGCTTGTGTCGCCAATATGCTCAATGAATCGCTCGTGGTCAAAAGTGTCCATCCCGCAGGTGTACATCGTCCACAAAACCACGCTTAACAACAGCGCTATAGCTGTTTTGTTCACTTTGAGATTTCCTTCAAGCGTGATAAAAAGATAACCCAAGAGGAAAACGATAACTATTGCTAATGTCATATTGTGTTTGGTATAGGTTTTTGTTTTTTTGCGCGGCGAATCAGGGGGAAATGTCGTGGAAATTCGCAGAAAGAGCGATTTCGGGGGTAAAATTAACGATAAAAACGGAAATGTCGGGCTTGGCGTTGAAGGTTTTAACGATGATGCGAATAATAAAATCTACAAACAGGTACGCGAGTTCGTTCGTTTACGCACTTTTGTAAACTATTGTTCGCATAAAATCGCATATCGTCTTGGGGAGCTCGCATATCGTTTTTGGGTAAACGCCTATAGTCCTTGGAGTTTCGCAGATAGTTTTTTAAGTCGCGTTTATAGTCTTCGGAGTCTCGTGTGAAGTTCTCAAAACAGTGTGTGTTGTTTTCGGAAGATCGTGCTATTTCGCTATCTTGAAGACTGTTTCGCCCGCTTTGACGACATAAATCCCGGTATTGAGGTCATCGAGGGAAAGAGTGAGGGCACCGTCGGCATTTATCTGCATCTTGCGGGCGAGATTGCCGTTGATTTCGTAGATATGCACGGGAATAAACGGCTTAAAGCCGGCGAGATGGATTGCATTGGGCTGCAAGCTGACCTGTCCGTCGCACTGCGTTGCGTTTTTGATGGCATCGGGGTCGTTATTCTCGTCGATAAAGTACGCCTTCACGAGATTACGGAACTGCAGGAGCTTGATTTCGGAAGTCCGCACTACGACATAGTTACCCACGAACTGCATCTGGGGTCTTTCCTGCAGTGCAAAGGACAAAGTCGCGCCGGTATTGTCCACAACGCAGAGTGTGGTGGCATTTTTCACCCCTGCCGAGGCAAGAATCGTCGCGAAAAGAAACAGAAAGGTTAGTTTTCTCAAAGCCATTGTGGAGGGAATGGTCTCGTTTTTAGTGTAGCAAAACTTTTTCAAAGGCCTGGATGAGCACATTAGCCATCAACTGGTAGCCATTGTCGTTAGGATGGAGCGCCACATCGATAGACAGTTGCGCCAAGTTGTGCTGGCCGCCGCATTCGTTGAACCAATCGGCTACCGGCAGGCTCTCGTAAGCTGCAATCTGCTTGATAAGGTCAGCATAATCCTGCAGATAGATACCATTGAGGGCGTCATACCAGTGAGCAGGCAGGTAAGTGCCGAAACCGTAGGACTTGCGCGGCGTACAGAGGACAATCATCGCTTTAGGGTTGGCCTTATAGATTGCATCTATGAGCTTACGGTATTCAGCCGCGAAAGTGCCGTTGTCGGTGTTGTTCTTGTAGTCGTCGATAGTGCCGACCGGTGTGGAATGCCCCCAGTCGTTGACACCATACTCGATAGTATAGTAGTCGGCAGCGATGACTTGGGACAAAGCCGAGGCAAGCACGCCGCCATTGACGCCCTTGTTAGTGAATTTCTTGAAAACAAGTTGCTCCATCACCCGGGTCTGGTAACCTTTGGTGAAGGCGGAGGAAACATTGTCGTTATACCATGTGATAGAGGTGCCGAGCGAGAGCCAATGGCCGTTGACGATGCGTTTTCCGTCGAGCGTTTGATAGAAAGGATTGTCGGCATTGGCCGAAGAGAAGATGATGCTGTCGATGTCGCCTACATTAAATCCGATAGGCGTCTCCTTTTCGTACACAGTAACGCTCTGCGCGCTGATAGTGAGGGCGATGAATGCCGTGATGATGATAATAACAGACTTTTTCATATTTAAGTGTTTAGTTTTGTCGGTCTTAGTTTTTGTAGTCGTATGCGTGCTTCGGGTAATCGAGAGTGTAGTGTAGTCCGCGGCTTTCTTTTCGTTCGATAGCCTGACGAGTAACCAAGTAACCCACATTGACTGCGTTGCGAAGCTCGCAGATGTCGCGTGTAGCTTTGACGCGCTTGAACAGTTCCTCGGTCTCCTCGTAGATAATGTCGAGGCGGGTCCACGCACGGTGCAGGCGCAGGTCGCTGCGCACGATGCCAACATAATTAGACATTATCTGTCCTACCTCGCGCATGTCCTGGGCGATAAGAACCTTCTCCTCGTTGGTCATAGTGCCCTCGTCGTTCCACGCCGGCACTTTGGTGTTGAAGCTATAGCTGTCCGCTACGCTCAGCGCGTGCTTGGCGGCAGCGTCGGCATATACCACCGCCTCGATGAGCGAGTTGCTGGCCAGACGATTGCCGCCGTGCAGTCCCGTACACGAGCACTCGCCCACCGCATAGAGGCGCTTGATGCTGCTTTGAGCGTTGAGGTCGACCTGAATGCCGCCGCACAGGTAGTGAGCGCAGGGGCAGACGGGAATATACTGCTTGGTGATGTCAATACCGATGGCGAGACATTTCGCATAGATGTTGGGGAAGTGCGCTTTGGTCTGCTCGGGGTCTTTATGCGTAACATCGAGACACACATGGTCGATGCCATGGATTTTCATCTCCTTGTCGATAGCCCGCGCCACGATGTCGCGCGGCGCCAGCGAGAGGCGCTTGTCGTATTTCTGCATAAACTCCTCCCCGTTGGGCAGACGCAGTATTCCGCCGTAGCCGCGCATCGCCTCGGTAATGAGGAAAGCAGGGTGAGTCTCGCCCGGGTGGTACAGAGCAGTGGGATGAAATTGCACAAACTCCATGTCCTTCACCGTAGCCTTGGCGCGGTATGCCATAGCAATGCCGTCGCCGGTGGCAATGTTGGGGTTGGTCGTCGAATTATATACCGCGCCGATGCCACCTGTGGCGAGCAGGGTGATTTTGGAGAGAAAAGTGTCCACTTTGCCCGTGTCGGGGTCCAGAATGTAGGCGCCGTAGCACTCGATGTCCTCAGAGTGGCGGTTAACCTCGATGCCGAGGTGATGTTGCGTGATTATCTCGACCGCAAAGTGGTTTTCTAACAGCTTAATGTTGGGCTGACGCTTTACAGCCTCTATCAGACCGCGCTGTATCTCGAAGCCGGAGTCGTCGGCGTGGTGCAAGATGCGGAATTCAGAGTGCCCGCCCTCACGATGGAGGTCGAACGAGCCGTCTTCCTTGCGGTCGAAGTTCACACCCCACTGCACCAAGCGCTCGATGCCGGCAGGAGCGTTCTCCACCACCTGACGCACGGCCTCCGGGTCGCTGATATAGTCGCCGGCCACCATTGTGTCTTGTATATGCTTGTCGAAGTTGTCCACCTCGAGGTTCGTAACCGACGCAATGCCGCCCTGCGCTTTGGCAGTGTTGGCCTCGTCGATAGAAGTCTTGCACACCAGCGCCACTTTGCCCTTCTTGGCGGCTGCCACCTGCAGGGCGAACGACATACCTGCCACGCCGCTGCCTATAACTAAGTAGTCGAATTTCCGTACCATTACATAATATTATTATGACACCGCAAAGATAAAGAAAAATCCCCATTGCCCGTTTCCAATTACCGCATAATTCGTAATTTTGCCGCCAAGATGAAGAAAAATCTCTCAGCCATAGTATTACGCGGCATTCTTGTCGCAGTTTTTGCGCTCGCCGCGCAGCTGAATGTAGCGGCGCAGATGCCCTTGGCGCACGCCATCGACTCGTTGCTCGACCACCCCATGTTTATGCGTTCGCAAGTGGCAGTGTTGGTCTACGATCTTGACGGCGACTCCGTGCTCTACGACCGCGGAGGGCTCCAGCTCATGCGCCCGGCCTCCGTCATGAAAGTGCTGACCGCCACCACGGCGCTGACCACCCTCGGCGCCGACCACACCTTCCAGACCACCCTCGGCTATGTCGGCACCATCGAGCCGGATACCCTCATCGCCGACTCGTTGCCTCGCCACAATGTACTCCGGGGCGACCTCTATGTCCGCGGAGGTTTCGACCCCATGTTCGATGCCGAGGATATGCAGGCGTTGGTGCAGGCGCTCAAGGAAAAAGACATTTATCGCATAGAAGGCAGTATCCTCGCCGACCTCAGCTTCAAGGATACGCTGAAATGGGGCGAGGGCTGGTGTTGGGATGACAAGGAAGCCACACTGACACCCCTGCTGTACAACGCTCGCGATGTGTTTATGACGCAGTTCTTCCGTGCTCTTGACACAGAGGGCATTCTCCACCCGCTCAACGCCTATCGCATCACCGACAATGGCGCACAGTCCGCCACCATAGCCCTATGCCGGCGCACCCATACCGTGAGCCAGATGCTCACCAAGATGATGAAAGACTCCAATAACCTCTTCGCCGAATCGCTGTTCTACCAGCTTGGCGCCAAGCGGCAGGGCGGCACGGTGGTGAAAGCCACTGCGCGCAATTCTGCGGAAAAGGAATACGCACTGATAGCCCAGCTCGGCCTTAGTCCGGACGACTACACCGTGGCAGACGGCAGCGGTCTCTCGCTGTACAATTACCTCACGCCACAGTTGGTCGTTCGCCTGCTGCGCTATGCGTGGGCAACTCCCTCGGTATTGCAGACGCTTTATCCCTCATTGCCCATCGCCGGTCGCGACGGCACACTCAAAAATCGAATGAGAGGCACCGCCGCCGAGGGTAATGTGCGCGCCAAGACAGGCACACTGCGCAAAATAGCCACCCTTGCCGGCTACGCCACCACGGCGAGCGGCAAGCATCTCGCTTTCTGCATTTTCAACCAAGGATTGCTCAACTCGAAGGAAGGTCGCGACTTCCAAGACAGACTTTGCCTGCAGCTTGTCAAGTAGCATAATGCGACAAAAATACTAAAAATTTTTGTCAGTTGAAAATAAAGTCTTAATTTCGCACCGCAGAACGCAAAAACCATGCCCAGATGGCGGAATTGGTAGACGCGTTGGTCTCAAACACCAATGCCGCAAGGC